>CAYJOX010000200.1:0-1797 GCA_964371915.1 uncultured Oscillospiraceae bacterium | reverse complement strand
TACCTTAGGTGCCGCACCGGAGCCAAACTTGACCGTTCTTTGGTCGTGGCGGTTGCCCTCAAACTTTAAAAAGTATTGCGCAAAAATGTCGATAAAAACATCATCAATTCAATATGAAAACGACGAGCTGATGAGGGAGGTTCACGGGCACGATTACGCAATAGCCTGCTGTGTATCCTCCATGAAGGTGGGAAAAGAGATGCAGTTTTTCGGTGCAAGAGCAAATCTTGCAAAATGCTTGTTGTATGCTATTAACGGCGGAATAGATGAAAAGCTGAAAATCCAGATCGGTCCCAAATATCGCCCGGTAACAACAGAATATTTGGAATACGATGATGTTGTGGAAAAATATGATGCTATGTTAGAGTGGCTTGCGGGATTGTATGTAAATGCTCTAAACATAATACATTATATGCACGATAAATATTGTTATGAACGTGTACAGATGGCGCTACACGATAGAGAGGTAAAACGATATTTTGCAACCGGTATTGCAGGACTCTCTGTAATTGCCGATTCTTTAAGTGCTATTAAATACGCAAAGGTAAAAGCAATTCGGGATGAGGATGGGCTAGTAGTAGATTACCAAGTAGAGGGCGATTATCCTAAATTTGGGAACAATGATGACCGCGTAGACAGTATAGCCACCAATCCGCAAATTCCACACCTACCGAAATGGCGTTCCGACAATGTCGATCTTAACAATTACCTCGAATGTGGTCTACGGCAAAAAAACCGGTAATACCCCAGATGGCAGAAAAGCCGGAGTTCCCTTTGCGCCCGGAGCTAATCCGATGCACGGCAGGGATACAAGCGGTGCGGCGGCATCACTTGCCTCGGTAGCAAAGCTGCCGTTCGAGGATGCACTTGATGGCATCTCCGACACCTTTTCGATAGTCCCCGGCGCCCTAGGTAAAGACGACAAGGTGTTTTTTGGCGATTTTAATATCGATGATATTAGCATAGAGATAAGTGAAATCAGCGATTGTAATGCAGGAAATTATGCCTGCATGCAACCGAATGAAAATATTGAATAGATAAGGAGAACAGATAATGGCAAGCAAACAACAGATAGATAATCTCGTGGAACTGCTCGATAGCTACACCCAAAAGGGCGGGCATCACCTTAATGTAAATGTTTTTACCAAGGAAACACTTTTAGATGCACAAAACCACCCGGAAAAATATCCGCAGCTCACGGTTCGTGTATCCGGATATGCAGTAAATTTTGTAAAACTTAACAAGGAACAGCAGGACGATATTATATCACGCACATTCCACTCGAAAATATAAATACAATGAACGGTTTTATTCACTCATTCGATACGCTTGGAACAGTAGACGGGCCAGGGATTCGTTTTGTTGTGTTTTTACAGGGGTGCCCACTTCGCTGTGTATATTGTCATAATCCTGACACATGGAGAATAGGTGTCGGAAGCGTAATGTCGGTTGATGAGGTCCTAGATAAATTTAATAAAACAAGCGAATTTACGAAGGGCGGTATAACCGTCACCGGCGGTGAGCCTCTTTTGCAGATTGACTTTGTGACAGAACTTTTTAAACAGGCAAAATCTAGAGGTATCCATACTGCACTGGATACCTCTGGAATTACCTTTACCATACAAGATACCGCCCGGTTCGATGAGTTGATGTCTGTAACCGATCTTGTATTATTAGATATAAAGCATATTGATAAGCAATCACATATAACATTAACCGGTGCGGATAACGAGCCGATATTACAATTTGCACAGTATCTATCGGATATAAATAAAGATGTATGGATAAGGCATGTGA
>CAYJOX010000199.1:0-3520 GCA_964371915.1 uncultured Oscillospiraceae bacterium | reverse complement strand
TCATTCCGGCAGGGGCCGCCACCTCATGTGGTAGCTTTACCTCCTTAGAGGCGGTGTAGGCTATGAAGAATATTAAGAATGTTTGAATAATTAACGGTACTGCAATTAGAACTATATGAAGCGGGTTTTCCAGTATAACCCCACCCTGAAAGGAAAATATTAGGGTAAGTGTTAGCAACAGGCCTATAATAGTTATGTTACTAAATTTGGGTATAAACTTTTTCTCAAAATACTCCACCCCTTTTTTCTTTGTTACTACACTTCTTGTAATAACACCACCAAGCAACGGTATTACAACGAATAACACAACCGATAGAATTAATGTTTCCCATGGTACGCTAACACCGCTAACGCCAAGCAGTAACGCAACTATAGGGGTAAAGGCAATAAGGATTATAAGATCGTTGGTAGCAACCTGAACAACTGTATAGGCGGGGTTACCCTTAGTAAGGTGGCTCCAGACAAATACCATTGCTGTACAGGGCGCCGCACCAAGTAAAACCGCACCGGCAAGGTAATCGGTGGCAAGCTGAGGCGTAATTAACCCCTTAAATATTACAAAGAAGAACAACCATGCTATTCCAAACATTGTAAACGGTTTTATAAGCCAGTTAGTAACCCAGGTAACAAACAGTCCCTTTGGGTTTTTACCTACATTTTTTACGCTTTGAAAATCAACCTTCATCATCATCGGGTAGATCATAAGCCATATTAATATTGCGATGGGTATAGATACATTGGCGTATTCGAACCGCCCCAGAAACTCCGGTACGGCGGGCAGAAATGTGCCTATAAGCACACCTGCAATCATACACAAAACCACCCAAACGGTTAGATAGTTTTCAAAAAAGCCTATACCTTTTGCCTGTTTTTCTTTCATAACAAATCCTTTTCTTCTAGATTAAAACGCAAGGTAGAACATGTAAAATCCTATCAAGGCCATAAATATTCCCATTATTATTTTTAAAAGGTTGCTAAGCCTTGCATATTTTTTACTTTGTGAGAGTTTTTCCACAAACCCTACCGAGGTGCCACAGATAACCGCAAGTATGCCGTGCCCTACAGAATATAAGAGTAAAAGCACCACACCCCATAGCATACTATCCTGCCCCGCAACTACAGCAAGCAGTGCAATAAGCACCGGTGTTGAACAGGGGGAGGAGAACACTCCACCTAGTATTCCGGCAATCAGTGCGCCTATGTATCCCCTTTTTGTGTTCTTTGCGATAAGATAGCTTGAGGGGATTATTTCATATATTCCCCATGTTTGTAGTGACATAAGCATCATAAGCGCACCTAAAACTATATACCACCATGATGCCGATGTACCGATAAGACTGCCGGCGGTTGTTGCTATTATTCCTAATATTGTAAAGGTAATTGCCGAACCTACAGCAAAGGTAAGCGACATAAAAAATGCACGCTTTGTGTTTTTACTGCCGCTGCCACCTACATAACCAACTATTAGCGGCACACTGGAAAGTGCGCATGGAGTAAAGGAGGTTAAAACTCCGGCAATTAGTGCAAGTACAGGTGCTACCCAGCTACTTTGTACAATTATCTGGGATATTCCCTCAAGCATAGCTTCCATCGCCTATACTCCCATATCTTCTAAAATCATTAACATCTGCTCCTCGGTAAGCCCACCCTGGTGCACGGTAAACACATGCTCTTCCGTCTCGCTGTCCGCATACATCAAAAATTCTATCCCTACATTAGTGGATGGCACATAGGGCGTACCATCTGCATTAATAATAAGCTGAGTGGGGATTACCTGAACCGGAAACCCTGCCGCTGCCTGCGGATTTTCCCAAACGTCTACAAACTGTACTATTGCCTTACCCTGCATATCCTTGTTTACATCAACCAGCACCGGTGCCATAGCCTTACAGGGTTCACACTCTGTCGCCCCAAAATCTATGATAATAGGCATGTTGTTTGCCGTAAGCTCGACAACATCTACCGATGTTACATGGAGTGGATACTCCATGTTATCATCAGTCTGCGCTGTATCGTTGTTACTTTGTACAAACCATATGGCGGCAATAATTAAAATCATGATAACCGGTATAGCTATTCTTGCAACTTTTTTTGCTTTCATATACTTATTCCTATCTGTTTCAAATCAAATTTTGTTGATGTATTTAGTTTACCCTATATCGTTACAATTGTCAATATTTATATCAAAAAAAATTGATTTGAAGATGATTTTCGGAATTGTATTTCGTTACATTTTACAGGTTGTTCATAACACCATTGTGTTTTGTTAAAAAATAGCTGATATTATAATAACATAAGTTAACGCATAGAATAAGAAGCGGGGAGTTTATGGAGATACTAAAAAAAGAACAATACGTCGAGTACGATCAGTTTATAAAAAACCATTCAAGAGGTGAGTTTACACAATCGGCTTTATGGGGGAATGTAAAAAAGGGTTGGTTATTTGAGGCTGTGGTATCTCGCGATAACGATGGTAGTATTAATGGTGCATGCGGTGTATTTATAAAAAAGTTGCCTTTAGTAGGAACATCATTTATATATAGCCCGAGGGGGTTTGTATGTGATATACACGATGAACATGTTTTAGATAATCTAAAATTGGGGCTTGATATGCTTGCAAAAAAACACAAGGCCCATACAGTGAAGATTGATCCCGATATACCGATGGATGACTATCTTTTTATTAACTACATGAAATCACGAAATTTCAAGCATATTTACGGCAGATATGGTTTTGAAACAGTTCAACCCCGCTTTAACTATCGCCTACGGATAGATGGCAAAAACGAGGATGAGTTATTCATGAGCTTTAGCAAAAAGACAAGGTATAACATACGCTACGCAGCAAAAAAGGGAGTAAGGATCATTATTAAAGGTGAAGATGGGCTAGATGATTTTATGGAGCTGTACCGCATTACCGGCGAGCGTGATGGATTTAAAACAAGGCCGAGAGATTATTTTGCTAGGCTGTTAAAGGCTATGGGTGAAGGTGCAAGGGTATACCTTGGGTACTACAACGATATACCGGTTTGCGGCGCTATTACAACCAACTATGCCGGAAAGTGTAGCTACGTTTATGGTGCATCCTCAAACTACTACAGAAATGTTATGCCTAACTATCTTATGCAATGGGAGATGATCAGATGGGGGCAATCTACCGGCTGTCGTATATATGATTTTTTAGGCATCTCCGGAGATTTAGAGCATGAGGATAGCCCAATGTTCGGCCTTTACCGTTTCAAGCGTGGTTTCAATGGATATGTGGACGAGCTTGTGGGTGAGTTTGATTTTATCTACCGCCCGGTAATTAATGTTTTATTTAATACAGTTATAAGGGTAAAGAGTGCTTTTTCAACAAGGGTGTTAAAGGGTTAGCTTAAAATAGTGTAGGCATAAAAATGTGAGTATTCTTAATTAAGATAGTTAAATCCTATAAGAACACTCACAATAACTTGAGTTTATTAATTTACATTATATGCAAGATTTGCTTTTGGTGTCTTTCCACCGTCTACACGAACTG
>CAYJOX010000198.1:0-3536 GCA_964371915.1 uncultured Oscillospiraceae bacterium | reverse complement strand
ACTCTGCCTGCGGCGGTTGCTGGTAGGTAGGTATGTTGCTTTGGGGCGGCTGAACTTGCGCCGATGATGTGATGTAATCTGGTTGTGGTGCCTGTTGGTGTTCTGCCGGTTGGGTATTGCTAGGCATTGGGGCGGGGATAGTTTCCACCTCTGCCTTAGTACCACAATTATCACAGAATTTTACATTTTGAGATAGTTCGTACCCACATTTACTACAATTAGCCATAAAACCTCCTAAATTCATATATTTGTAATTACATCTACAAGGAAATTGAGCCCTGATGAACTATATAAAAACATGTCTATTTCATCATTTTTAAACGCTGAATTTGCAATGGCTGCCGATTTTGGAAAATTTTCTTCGTCTACTATCAAAACAATTTTACAGGCGGGAACTACATCCTTTATCTTTTCAACTCTTCTCAGCCAATCGTCCAAGGATAGCGGGGAGTAATCTCTTAACTCTGCAAGCAGAACATCTGCATTGCAACTTCTGCAGACAGATAGGCAGTTTTCAACGACCGGTATCATTTCAATTATTGTCTTTGGGTTTCTTGCAGTAATTGCATGTGTGATACCCGATGACAACAACTTGTTTTGTATGTAAACCGCTATCGTTTTCATTGTGCACCTCCTTTTAAAATAGTTTTTCTATTCAACACCAAACTGTTCTCGCACCGCCTTATCTTCCTTACAAGGCATAATGTATTCTGAGTTTGCACCGGTAATAAAAACGCCCACATGCATATATTTTGATAAAATTATAGCAAGATAAAAAATTTAAAACATCGTGTATTTCCGCTAAATTAAAATTATTATAATAAGATGCAAAAACATCCCTTATAAATTTATAAGGAATGTTTTATCGGCAAAGCGGTAAGAACCAGCTTTTTATTTTAAAAATCATCATCCTCGCCGGATATGATAAATTTTTTCGATGCCACATCGGCCACAAGTTTTAGCAGGTTGCCATAGCCGGTTTTGTTTTTAATATTACTAAGGTGTGTATCGAGTGTCCTGCTTTTTATATTAAGCAGTGTGCATACATCTTCGTTTGAATGTCCGTTTACCTTTGCCTGCAAAATTTCTAGCTCCTTTGCCGTAAAATCAGAAATTTTTGCCACGCCTATCTTAATACCAGGTTGCTGCTGGGGGTAGTATATCTTGCCTTCCATCACGCTATCCATAACAAGTAAAAGATCCATATCGGCATGGTCTTTATACCAAAAGCCCTCGCACCCCGCCTCCTTAGCTTCCTCGATATATTTTTTCTGTAAAACGAAGGTAAGTATAATTATCTTTATATTAGGGTAGCACTCTTTAACCTTAGCGGCAACCCTAATGCCGTTTTCTTTACCTAGTGTATGTATATCCATAAGTATTAAATCAACCGGCTCATATTTTAATTCATCAAGCACTCTGTCTGCGTTAAAAAATGCTTTTGTTATTTTATATCTGCCCTCACTGCGCAAAATAGCATACTGCATAAGTGCGTGAGAGCTACTCTGGTCGTCTACGATCATCACGTTATACATGTTGCTTTCCTCCTGCTTGCATCTTTACCGACATACGCACAACATCATCGCAAGATATTTTCATTGTGCCGCCTGCCTGTTCAATACGTTGCCTAAGCCCCAAAAGGCCGCCGCCCTCTTTAATTTCGGGAAATCTATGTTCGGTTTCATTTTGTATTATAAGTTTAATCGTGTCGGCCGTCTGTGATATATTCACCGTCAGCATTCGTGCCCCTGCATGTCTGTAAGCGTTTTTAAGCATCTCGTTTATGCACAGAAGTGTTGTCGTTTTATTGTGCTCATAACGGGGGATATCCCCACTTAAGATAATTTCACAGCCAAGTTTTTCTGCGAAAAGCATTATCTGCTCTAACGATAGGCGCTGTCGATCATCACTCGAAAGCTCTTTGATAATACCGTTTAAGTTTCCCCAATAATCTACAAGTGCCTTTGCTTCATCTGTACTTTTGCTTTCCCTTAGTGTTTTTTTTGTCAAGGTTAACAGGTTTCCAAAATTGTCATGAAAGTTAATTTTCATATTAACTGCAACATGCCTCTCGGCATTTTCCTCGATAATATCCTCAAGTTTTTTTAGCCTTTGCTGTTGCTGCATTAATTTTTCGTTTACGTTGCGCATGTTTTCGCTCAAGGTGTAAAATTCTGTAATCTCTATTGCCTTGAATTCGCGATATTCATTGCCGTTATAGCTACACAAGGTTTTTGAAAACTGCCAAACCCTGCCATCCGTTAAAATAAATGCAGGGGATTTGCCTTTTATAACACAGCTATCCTTATCCTGTAATGTTGTTAAATCCTGCCAAAATACGTCTGCATTTCGCAGTGTCTTCCCTGTAAGCTCTTTAGCTAGGTTATGCATGATTTGGTTTGAGAGCAGAAGCTCTACCTCGTTTGTCATAAACGCAATTCCTGTGGGCAGGTTTTCAAGGGCTTCCTTTACCGAAAAAGCATTAATTTGGTCTTTGCTGAATTTATATACTTTATATATCGAAAGCAGGGCGAAAGAAATAAAAAATAGGTTTAGCGCTATCTGTACAAGATAAGGGATGCTGTTAGATAAAGCATATATTTGTGTTAACGAGATATCATATTTTGCCCTCCCTATCTTATTTAGTTGCAAGAGCGCCGAAAGGTTTAAAATACTTAGAATCAATAAAAAGGAGAGTACAGCTAGATGAGGGGTTTTGTATTTTTGGGATATATAGGCAATTAGTGATATTAGCAACAAAATAAAGCCGGCAATACAAAGTACAAGCATATACGCCTTAGCCGTATCGGTTAACTCTAAAAATGTCAAAACAGCCCTCCTTTCAATTATTATTTTTGCATTACAAGTGAAATATAGTAGCTATCGGTCTCCTCTAAAAGTTTAATCTCGCCTTTTAGGGTGCTGGGTTTATCGTCTATTAAATCGCTGTAACATAATTTAATATCTCCCGATATTTGCACGGCAAACGTCATTTTTTCTTCATCAAAGTTATATGTAACATATACAGCATCAAAGTTATACCCTGTGCTTTCTATGATCTTTTGGTATAAACCAAGGCTTGCCATTGCCGAATCAAGGCTAATATCACAGTTGTTTACAATGTTTATCGCGCAGGTTATTTCGTATAGCCGAAGTAGCTGAAAGGATTCTAAAAAGCAGTATCGCATATCCTCCGCAGATATACTTTTTTCCGTCTGCTCTGTTAAAATTAGGTTTACTTTTCGTTTTATGTATGTTGATGTCATGCTTGTCTCAAACAGCAATCTTTTTAATTCATCTGCCTGCGTTTTATTACTATGCTCTATCTCGGATTTTATTTTTTCGCTTAAAGGGAGAATCTCTTTAAGCATAATTCCGTGTAGATCATTTAATTTTCGTAGCCTGGCACTCTCGCTTTTCTGCTCGTTTTCAAGGGTTAAAAGGTCTACCTCCTTGTAAAGCTTATCGTTTAGTATCTTAAGGTTTTTTATCATATCTCTAATCTGTGAAACATCGCTGTTCCACGCAACATAGCC
>CAYJOX010000197.1:0-3577 GCA_964371915.1 uncultured Oscillospiraceae bacterium | reverse complement strand
TGCCAAAGCCAACATCCTTCATGCCCATGTCTACAAGGGTTTTAAGGGTCTCGTACCCTCTTTTATAGCCATCGTCAAGGCCACGGATCTTATTGTTTGTATCCTCTAGCCCCTCGATAGAGATTCGTATTCCTATGTTAGGGAACTCTTTACATAGATCCACAATCCTATCGGTAAAAAAGCCGTTTGTAGAGATAACGATACGCTCCGATTTCTTGTAAAGCTCACGCACAACATCCTTAAGGTCGGTTCTTATAAAGGGCTCACCGCCGGTAATGTTGGTAAAATACATCTCGGGAAGCTTTTTTATGGCCTCCAGTGTTATCTCCTCCTCCGGCTTAGAGGGTGCCTTATAGCGGTTACACATGTTACACCTTGCGTTGCAACGATATGTTACAATTACCGTTCCGTTTAGCTTTTTCATTAATATTAATCCCTTTCTATACTATTTGTAATAGGTCATTAGCTTTTCTACATACTGCTCGGCATTATCAAAGGATACATCCTTGCAGTTTTCGGTGTAGCTATTTAGTAGCTCTGGGTTGCTGTATAGCTTTAAGATTGTATCTTTAAGCTGCTGGGCATTTCCGCTTTCAAACAGCTCGCCCGTCTTTCCAACCTGTATAAGCTCCGGTATACCGCCTATGTTTGCACCGATAACCGGTGTGCCGTACATCTGGCTCTCCATAACAGAGAAGGGGCAGTTTTCATACCACTGGGAGGGGTAGATGCTAAGCCTTGCCTCTCTGATTAAAGTTGCAAGCTCGTCACCCGTTTTAAAGCCGACATTCTCTATATTATCAATACCTTTGGTATCCTCCTCAAGTGGGCCGGTACCGGCAAAGATAAACTTAATATCTGGTAACATCTTACATACATTTATTAGGGTGTCTATACCCTTTTCAACCGAAAATCTACCAAAATAAACGATATAATCCTTTTTAACTACATCTACCTTTGGTGGGGCATCTATGAAGTTGTGAAGCGGTACAGTACGCCCTGCAAATTTTGGGTTGGTATCCAGCTTTGTTTTCATAAAATGTGAACAGCAGATAAAGGTATCTATCTCTTTATAAACGCCATTTAAATTCCAAAAATATGCCTCGGCAGTGCCAATCGCACTTTTAGCGGTAGAGCCATGAATGCATTTATTTTTGGTACAACTTAAAAATTTACCGCCTACACACCTCTCGCATATCTCACCGGTTATAGGGTTTTTCATCATGTGGTTTGGGCAGATAAGCTGAAAATCATGTGAGGTGAAAAGTATTTTTACTTTACGGCCTGTCTGCCTACTCCATTTTCTAACCTCAAGTATGATGCTCGGTGTTAGCTGAAAGTTAAAGTTATTAATATGCACAGCATCGGGCTTAAAATCATCCAGCACAAGCCGTATCTTTTTCCTTGCCTCGGATGAGTAGATTGTCTTAAGCGGGTATACTAATTTATCCAGCTTACTCGCATTATGAAAATCCATGTTAGAGGTATAGGCCTCGGACGAGTTGCCAACAACCCTGTTCTCATGCTCCATGCCAAAATACTCTACATTATGGCCAAGCCCTTTTAGGCAATCCCCTAGTTTAAAGATATAGGTTTCCGAGCCGCCGTTTGGGTGCAAAAATTTGTTTACAATTAAAATATTCATCTAAATCTCCGAAAGGTTACCTGTAAAGTTGTAGTGTCTGCTCCACTATGCTATCCCAGCTATATTTATTGCAGATAAAATCAGCCGCAACCTTTTTGTATCGGTTCACGGTATCGGGGCTGTCACACAGCTGCTGTAATTTTTGGCGAAGATCCTCGGTATCGGATTTTTTAAAGAGCACCGCCTTATCCTCTACAACCTCCGCTATCTCCTCTATATCGCTACCCAGCACACAGTTGCCGTAGCTCATCGCCTCTAACAGGCTAAGCGGCATCCCCTCAAGGTCGGAGGGAAGGGTGTAGATATATGCATTGTCGTACAGCTCCTCTAGGGTGCGCCCGCTTACAAAGCCGGTAAAGATTATACGCTCATCCCCTGCCGCAAGCCGTTTAAGCTCATCAAAATACTCGCTGGTATCGCTTGCGCCGCCGGCAATTACAAGTTTTTTATCTGTCTTTACCTCTTTAAAGGCATCTATCAGATAGCGAATACCCTTTTCCGGCACTATCCTACCGAGATAGAGTATATACTCATCCTTCTTTATATTAAACTTATCGGTTATCTCGCCAGCCGGTGCGGAATCCGGCCGGTTTACGCCGTTTGGAACAAACACCGTCTGCCTGCCGTAGCTATCGGTAAAATATTTTTTCACATTCTCGCTAAGAACGATAATCTCATCGGCACATCTTACCGCAACCTTTTCGCCAAACTTAATGTAGGCGGTAGCAAAGCCACCCCATTTACTGCGCTGCCAGTCTATCCCGTGGATGGTAGCGACACATCTCTTACCAAAGAGTTTCGGTATCCATAGCATGGCACAGGGGCCCTCGGCATGAAAATGAACAACATCGCATCTCGAAAAGGCAATACGAACGGCACCAAAAAAGGAGGAGCTCATTGCCGCCAGACCCTTTTTGTCTATCGTTGCAACCGGCTTTAATTTAATACCTTTATATTCGTTTAGCTCGGCAGCTTTTCCGTACTGCTCACCCGATACATGCTTACCCTTTCGGTTGTAGCAGGTAACCTCGTTACCGAGTGATACCATTCTGGTAGACAGTTCCTCAACTACCACCTCTATTCCGCCCTCACGTGAGGGAATACGTTTGTGGCCTATCATTGCTATCTTCAAGCTTTATTTCTCCGTGAATTTAATCATATATAGTAATTATACCACCATTAACCCTGTAAAACAAGATGTATATATATTTTTAAACTAAATTATCGGATTAGCTTTACCGGCTTGAAGATAAAGAAAATATCTGTTAATATGTAATTGCCGAGTAGGGGGATAGGATGTTTTATAATCAGGATATAAAATTTATAATAGACACACTTGCCGATAATGGATACGATGCATATGCTGTAGGTGGCTGTGTTAGGGATATGCTTTTATCGATACAGCCTAAGGATTATGATATCTGCACCTCTGCACTGCCACAGCAGGTGAAACGGTGCTTTTTAAAGGAAAGAGTAGTAGAAACCGGCATAGAGCATGGAACGGTAACGCTCGTACTGGGTGAAAAACGGTATGAGATTACCACCTACCGTGCCGACGGAAGCTATACCGATGGACGGCGGCCGGATAGCGTGAAATTTCTAAACAGCCTAAAGGAGGATTTAAGGCGGCGTGATTTTACCGTTAATGCCATGGCATATAGTGATAGTGCAGGGGTTATAGATTATTTTGGCGGAAGAGAAGATTTAAAAAAGGGGATTGTAGCCGCAGTGGGAAAGGCGGACGAGAGGCTCTCACAGGATGCACTTAGGGTGTTGCGAGGGCTACGCTTTGCCTCGGTTTATGGCTTTAAGATAGAGGAAGATACCGCCAAAAGTATGATGAAAAACAGATATCTATTAAAAAACATAGCGGCCGAGAGGATAAGGAAAGAGCTTATCAAGATGCTTTTAGGCAGAGATATAGAGAAGATA
>CAYJOX010000196.1:1095-3593 GCA_964371915.1 uncultured Oscillospiraceae bacterium | reverse complement strand
ACTAATGTTGTGGACGTTTACATACGTTATCCTAGAAAGAAAATCGACAGCGGTTTTGAAAAAAAACTTATCCATACGGTTAGAGGTAGCGGTTATGTGCTAAGGGAGGAACTGTGAGAAAAGTATCAGCAAAAATAAGATTAACTCTTTTTACAACATTTCTTATGCTACTTATGGCAGGTGTTTTAATTGCTATGATGTTTGCAGTTAGTGATGACATAGTTTCAGCAAGTAGCATTGCCCAGCTAAGCGAGGTGGTGGACGATAACTCCGATGAGCTTGAGTTTGATGACGGTGAGCTTGATGTGGATGATGTTGATTTCTTCAAAAAAGGCGTGTACATACTTTTATACTCTAATGAAGGCCAATATATTGCAGGAGAATTTCCGGAAGAAGATATAGCTACACAGCCTTTTATAGATAAGGAAATATCTGAATTTACTGCCGATGGAACGCTTTACTATATCTATGACAGTTTAGTGCCGGTAGAGGACTCTCGCTCTCTTGTATGGATACGTGGTGTCATAGCGGTCGATGAGGTTGCAAGTGCCACGAAAAACATCTTGCAAATGGCCTTGGTTTCACTACCTGTTTTTATTCTTTTCGGAGCAATAGGCTGCTACTTTATTGCAAAAAGCACATTCCGACCTGTAGACAAAATTGTAAAAATAGCCGAACAAATAAGCGAGAGTGAAAACCTTTCCTTGCGTATAGCTTTACAAAACGCAAGCCCCGAAATACGCAAACTTTCCGATACGTTTGACAATATGTTTGAGCGTTTAGAGAATGCATTTGAAGCCGAGAAACAGTTTACCTCCGATGTTTCTCATGAACTTAGAACACCAACCGCCGTTATTCTAGCGCAGTGCGAGTATGCCATTGGCAAGAACATATCGCAGGAGGACAAAGAGGATGCCCTTGAAACAGTTCAAAGGCAAGCGCTAAAGATGTCAAGCCTTATTTCTAACCTGTTAAACCTTATACGTATGGACAGGGGTACTCAAAAAGCACAGCTTCAGCAGATAAACCTCAGCGATATTGTGCGAGAAGTTTGTGAGGAGCAAAACCTAATTGCCCCTTCCGATCTAAAGATGACATATGATATTATACCTAATATAAGTGGATCGTTTGATCCTGCAATGATTAGCAGGCTACTGGAGAATTTAATCAGCAATTCGTTTCGTTACAGAAAAGAAAATGGCAATACACATATAAAACTTGATGAAACCGCTACGGAAATTATTCTTTCAGTAAAGGATGATGGAATAGGCATAGCGAAAGAGCACCGGGAAAAAATTTGGAATAGGTTTTATCAGGTGGATAGCTCACGCACCACAAGCCAGCACGGAAGTATGGGTTTAGGGCTATCTATGGTTGCGCAGATTGCAAAGCTTCACCATGCAAAGACCCTGCTTGAGAGTGAGCCGGATATTGGCAGTTTGTTCACGGTGATATTTCAAAAATAAAAATTATCGTTTTAATGTTATTTTAATTTTACCACTGTATAGTTTAGTTATGGAAGCTAAGGTATACAGTGGTTTTAAGGTATCTTTAATAATAAAAGATACAGAGGAAAGGAGAGCTTAACATGACGAATAACATAAAATTTATGCTCCTTGGCATATTTTTAGCGGTGATGAGCGTGGGAGGGTTTGTTTTGGCAGATGAAGAAGAAATATTCCTCATCATTGCCATAGTGTTGCCGATAGCGGCGGTGTGGGCATTTGCCAAAGGGTTTATGGCCGGTGGCAAAGAGCAACTAGCAGATGAACATGAAGAAACTTCTAAAGTATTGCAACAAACACTAGCTGAAACAACTGAGCATAAAAAATAATTTAGAAAAATTTACAGCTTTAATGTTACTTTAATTTTAGAGATATAATATTAAGGTAACAAAGAAAACTGAAAACAAAATACTAGGAGGTATTTATAATGAAATCGAAATTAACATTAAAAAATGTTGGGATAATCTCTTGTGCTATTCTTTTTGTAGTGGCATTGGCGGGTGGAGTTATTGCATTTGCAAGACCTTTGTCTACGCCTCAGACCGAGGCAAATGTTACCGAAAACTATATCGGCGAAGCCGAAGCGAAAGCTATAGCACTTACGCATGCAGGAATGAATGAAGCCGATGTTTCGCATATGTTTTGCAAGCTTGATTTTGATGATGGAATTGCAGAGTATGAAGTGGAGTTTTGGGACGGCACGACCGAGTATGATTATGAAATTAATGCGGTAAGTGGAGAGATAATAGGCTACGACTATGACATGGAAAGCTATGATGCAAAGCCTGTAACAACACCGGCTACAACCGATACCTCCGAGTATATCGGTGAAGCCGAGGCGAAAGCTATAGCACTTTCACATGCGGGAATAAATGAAGCCGATGTTTCGCATATGTTTTGCAAGCTTGATTTTGATGATGGTATTGCTGAATACGAGGTAGAATGGGTAGTTGAAAGAATGGAGTACGAATATACAATCAGTGCTATCGATGG
>CAYJOX010000196.1:0-1085 GCA_964371915.1 uncultured Oscillospiraceae bacterium | reverse complement strand
TTAAATCGCATTACGGAAAATAATTTTATAAAATTATCTATAATCAAATGCATAGAGAAAAAATCGAAAACATTTACAAGAAACATAACAAAGTTAAACGGCAGATATTATCTGCCGTTTAACTTTGTAAATGAAAACTAGTAATTGCCACCAAAGGTCGTATTCAAGAAACTACTTCTTGACAAAACATAAGATAACAATTATAATATATTTGCAAATCATTCGCATTTTAGTAGTATGAGGATTTTCTTATGAACAAATACAACACGGAACAACGCCAGAAGTTGTTAGAGTTTTTTGTAAATAGTGAACATCAGTCTTTTTCTGCGGCTGATATTCTTGAAAAATGTAGTAACTATGATATCAGTTTAAGTGCAATCTACAGGAACCTAAAACTGATGGAAGACGAAGGTATAATCTGTAAGGTAGTTGACAATAAAAAATCAGAGGCTCTTTATCATTATATAAAGCCACTTAGCTGTGTTGGTGTAATTCATCTGAGGTGTGAATGTTGTAAAAATACATATCACATAAATAAACATATCTCAAATTTGATTTTCAATATAGCAAAAGATGAGTTGAATTTTTCGATAAATAGTACCACTGCATTTCTACAAGGAAAATGTGAGAGTTGTTCGCAAATTTAAACAATATAATTAAACATATATAAAGGAGGAATATGAATAGAAAGATAATTTGTACGCTTGTTGTTATGGTAGCAATATTTTTATCGTCCTGTAACCCTCAAAGCACATCGCAACCATCAGAAACTATCGATAATAATGCTACGGAAAAGTATAGTGTAGTTGCTACATCGTTTCATGAGTATGATTGGGTAATGGAAATTATAGGAGAGGGCAACGATAGTTTTGATGTAACTCTATTGATGGACACAGGCGTTGATATTCATAGCTACGAGCCAAGTGTCGAGGACATTACAATTATTCAAGCAGCAGATCTGTTTATATATAACGGTGGTCTGTCACATGCCTGGGTTGAGGATGCAATTGCACAGCCTACAAACGAGGGTTTTAAATCGATAAATGTTATGGAGAGTTTAGGCAGTATTGTAATCCCTGAGGTTG
>CAYJOX010000195.1:0-3648 GCA_964371915.1 uncultured Oscillospiraceae bacterium | reverse complement strand
GGTGATTGGGCAGATTATCTCGCTTTTTGGAAATGGTATACTTCGCTTTGCTCTACCACTCTATTTACTGAATATAACAGGCTCATCGGCACTTTTCGGGGTAGTAAGTGCGGTATCCTTTCTACCTTTAGTTTTGTTTATGCCTATTGGAGGTATCATCGCCGATAGGACAAACAAGCGAAATATTATGGTGATACTTGATTTTGGGGCAGGCTTTTTAATGCTTTTTTTCTATCTCACAATGGATAGTATTTCGCTAATACCACTGCTCATTGCTACACTTATGATCTTGTATAGCATAGGAGGTCTATATCAGCCAACTGTGCAGGCGAGTGTTCCAATACTTCTTGATGAAAAAACACTTACAAAAGGTAATGGCGTTGTAAGTAGCATAGGAGCTCTGGCAAACTTAGTAGCACCTGTCATAGGGGGGATGCTGATTGTTAGCTTTGGAATAACACCGATTATTTTAGTTTCTATCGTCTGCTTTTTTATCTCGGGGGTTTTGGAAATATTCATTAAAATTCCACATATAAAAGAAAAATCATCGTCGTCAATTCCCAAAATGGTAAAAGAGGACTTTGGACTTTCTATAAAGTTTATATGGCGAGAAAAACTCGAACTGCGCAAATTGATGTTAGTCATTTGTATATTAAATGCTATTATATCTGCTTTAATCATTATTTCACTCCCTGTGCTCATTACTGAAAGACTTTTCCTCAGTGAAGAAATGTACGGTTATTCACAGGGTGTACTCGCTTTGGGAGGTCTATTTGGTGGCATAATGGCAGGTGTGTTTGGAGAAAAGCTCCATATAAAAAGCCTTTATAAATACATTGTTTTGGTGGCTTTAAGCCTTATTCCTATGTCGGCGGCAATGGCTTTTAGTAGTAACCCAATAGCATCGTATGTATTAATTTTAATAACCGCCTTTTTGGCCATGTGTGCATCCTCGTTAGCATCCGTTATGATTATTACCTATGTTCAAAGCAGGACGGCTGAAAATATGGTAGGAAAAATTATGGCGTGTGTAATGACAGTTGGTATGCTTGCATCACCTTTAGGGCAAGCAATTTACGGAACCCTCTTTGAGTATCTAATCGGCTATGAGAGTTTTATTGTACTGGGAGCTGCTTTAATCTCGTTGCTTACCGGCATTTATGCAAAGAAAATTTTCAATTAAAAGCAATTCGTATCTACAATACTTTGGCTAGATTGGTTTCTTTGATCTTCTTTTCAGGATCCTTTCTATGCGTGGCCTGTTGTAGCGTTGTGTGATAAGGCAGGGTAGGTTAACTGCCAGTGCATAAAACAGCATGAAAAAAACTACCGGAGGGGGGCAGAAAAAGCCAAATAGGATAAATGGAGGGATAGCAAGCAGATGTATAAGCTCTGCCCTACACGATTCCTCGATATAGTAATATAGCATAGCATCCGAAACATCCTCAAGCCGTTTTTTCTTTAGCCCCACACCGGTAATCGCACTGCCATCCGGCAGATATTTTTTCCATCTCTTTATCCTAAGGTATCTCTCATATATCCTGCCATCTTTTTCAAAGGTGGCTGTTCGAAATAGTGGATTAGCTACTGAAAAAAATCTTGCAGGCATTACCCTAACCACAAGGGCGGTCGATAGCTGTAAAACCGGCCACAGCAAAAAGCATAAAAGCACTGTATTCCACTGTGATAAAAATAATACCTGCATAAAACTACCCCCACCTAATCTTACGCCCACGCCATGAGGCAGGTATGTGGAGTATTCTTTTAACTGTAGATAGTACAAATATATAGCAAAACCCTAAAAACCAAACAGGATAAAGAAAAGAGGCATACACCTTAAATCTACCAACCTTGGATGCCACAATATGCATTGAAAATACCCAGTAAAGGTAGAAAAATAGCCCCGCAATAAGAGAATTTATATTGGTAACTGCTTCGAAAAGCATCACCACACAGCTACTGCAACCGGTAAGCCAGAGAAAGGTTAATATAAAGAGGGTAGGTGAGGTGTAGCCTGCACCGGTGGAGATGTTTTTCTCCCATCCCTCCTTAAGGCTTTTAATACCATCCGGATACATTCTAAAAGATATATGCTTACCGCCGGAAAAAACGCTGTAGCCATATCCCTTTTTTGTTAGCTGCCTACCAAGCTCCATATCATCCACTATGCTGTTGTATGCACAGCTGTGCCCGCCTATCTTGTTGTACAGCTTGCGATTAATAGCTATTACAGGCCCATAAAGGCCTGCTTTTTTCAGCTTGATCATGCTACAGCATCCGTTTGCCGCAAGCTGAACAAGGTTGAAAAAATATGATAGGTTTTCATATGGCTTTTGCAGATCGTGATACGGCTGTACAGAGATAGTATGTTGTGCCACCTCGTGCTCCCGGACGATAATGTTAACTGCATCATCGGCAAGCCGTACATCGGCATCTAAAAACAAGAGCAAATCTCCGGTGGCAGTAGCCGCTCCTAGCTGGCATGCTACTGCCTTTTTATTCATATATGAGTTTTCTTTACGGGGTTTTAATAGTGTTACCTCGTTAAAACTATTTATTATATTACCGCTGTTATCGCTACTATCATCGTCTATACATATTATCTCATAGAGCGGGTATTTCTGAGCTACAAGGTCGGTAAGTAGGCCCTTAATATTATTCTCCTCGTTTCTTACCGGTATTATCACCGAAACTTTTAAACAACCGTTCGAGGCAGCCCTGCCCACTACCGGTATCTTGTAGAAAAGTAGTATAAACGATAGTATGCCTAATATTGTTAAACCTGTATAGTACAGCACTGTCACCTCTTTATCTACATGCCTTGTCTGCCGCAAGTTTACCGGTTATTATACTTACCGGTAACCCTGCGGGGCTAAACGCCCACATGCCGGCTTGATATATATCCTTAAACTCGGTGTTTACCGATCTTGCTATTGCACTAAAACCGGTAACTGCCGGAATAGGGTTGCTATTATGGCTCCATCCGGTTATCGCCCCATCATCGTTTGCGGTTAAACGTTTAATCGTAAAGGGCGTAGCACACTCACAATAGATTAAAGCATTTCCTAAACCTTTTATAAGCTTTTTATCTAACAGCGATACTATCTTTTCTTTACATGTTTCTACAACCTTTTCATATAGGCCGAGCTTTGCTACCCTTTTAACTACATCATATTCAAAAAGTGTTCCGACGGTTAAGGTACTATATCCTTGCGGCGCCAAATTTTTATTAATTACTGCCGGGCAGGATATTTCGTAGGTTGTAAGCATTAGGTATTGCTCTATATATGAAATCCACTGTGCCTGTGTGGAATCACTCCCGGGCTCATACAGGGAGGAAAGCCCTACAGTATAGGGGGTGAAAAACATATGTGATCCACAAATGTTTGCTATTATCTCGGGCGGTATCTGTACAGCAAGATATAGGGTTAATACCGAGTTGCTTCCCTTTTGAGATGCGTTATAACAATTGCTAGGCCTTCCTGCGGCCTGTAGCAACCCCTTTTGGCTACAGCACCAGATTAATTTATTGTATTGAACCAGATCACCATTACCTAAAAGCATCTCCTTTTTATCGGTGTTAATTCTTTTAGCGCGCATGTTGCAGCTTACAACACCATTATTGTCGGTAATAAAATTTTTAATCAG
>CAYJOX010000194.1:0-3685 GCA_964371915.1 uncultured Oscillospiraceae bacterium | reverse complement strand
AAATTATGGTAGTAGATGATGCAGCTTTTATGAGAATGATGATAAAAGATACATTGTCTAAAAATGGGTTCACAAACCTTGTAGAAGCAGCAGACGGTCAGATAGCAATCGATACCTATCGTGCCGAAAAGCCTGACCTTGTAATTATGGATATCACAATGCCCAACGTTAACGGCCTTGAGGCACTACAGGCTATTAAAAAAGAATTTCCGGATGCTAAGATAGTTATGTGTAGTGCTATGGGTCAGGAATCGATGGTTGTAGATGCAATAAGATTTGGCGCCCTTGACTTTATAGTAAAGCCCTTCAAGGCAGACAGAATCTTACAGACAATAGCGAAAGTTTTCGGATAATAGTTAAAACTTGTGGGGTGCAATGGAACAAATCCTTGAAATAATTTTTATTATTATTGTGCTAGCCGGGGTATGTGTTTTAGCATTTTATTCAACTAAGTTTATAGCTAAATCATATCAACAAAAAGGCCTAGGGGACAATATTAAGCTACGTGACAGGGTAATGCTCTCCTACGATAAATCATTATTGATTGTATCGGTGGGGGACAAGACACTGTTATTGTCGGTTACAAAGGATAAGATTGAGCTTTTATCAGAGTTAAATGAATCCACATTGCAAGAACCGCCACAAGCTACAAATATGGATTTTGCAACTATTCTTAAGAATACCGCCCTTTCAAAATTCATGGTACAAAAAGAGGAAGGGGGAGATGTCGATAAAAGGTAATGTGCCAAAGTCTATATTATCTAATGGGATAAGGCGTGCTTTAATAGTATTTTGCATTACATTGGTATTTGTATGTCTTACGGCAACAACCGCACATGCAAATGCAGGCATAAGTATAGATTTAGCTACAACATCAACAGATGAGAATGCTCTTGGCAATCTTGAGATATTAGTATTGCTACTCTCTATTTCATTGCTGCCATCCATGATAATCTTGATGAGCTGCTTTACCCGTATAGTTATAGTACTTTCATTTACAAGGACGGCACTCGGTACACAGCAGACTCCCCCAAACATGGTACTGATAGGGCTTGCACTTTTTCTGACATTGTTTATTATGCAACCGGTGATACAGGAAATTGAGGAGGTTGCATATACCCCATATGTCGAGAACGAGATAGACAGTGGGGAGGCATTAGAGGCTGCTCAGGAACCCTTAAAAAGGTTTATGCTTATGCAGACTAATCCATCTGATTTAAGCTTGTTTTTGGATATTTCCAACTCCGAATTACCGCAGGGGTTTAGTATTGATGACAACGAGAGCCAGCTACTATTAGGCCTTGAAATAATAGTACCATCTTTCATAACCAGTGAGTTAAAGCGTGCTTTTACGATAGGTTTTTTAATTTTCATACCATTCTTAATTATAGATATGGTTGTAGCATCCACCCTTATGTCTATGGGAATGATGATGCTACCCCCGGCAATGATCTCGCTACCCTTTAAGTTACTTGTATTCGTATTGGTAGATGGGTGGGGGCTATTGCTGGAGATGCTTGTAAACAGCTTTAATATATGAGGTTAAACCATTGTTAAGTCAGGCAGAAGTTTTAGATGTACTCAGAGAGGCTATGTTGGTAGCTTTTCGCCTAGCCGTGCCTATGTTGGTGGTTAGTTTAACAGTAGGGTTAATCATCGCTGTTTTTCAGGCTGCAACTCAGATCCATGAACAGACACTGACATTTGTGCCTAAACTAATAGTTATAGCATTGTTTTTGCTTCTTGGGGCATCCTATATGATGAATACAATGATAGAGTTTATACAGGGTCTTTTTGAATTGATGGCTACCATGTGACGGGAATTTAAATGTTCAGCTTAGCTTATAGTAATCTACTTGCAATGCTACTTGTCTTTGTAAGAATGGGAACCATGCTACTTACAAATCCAATTCTTTCAAGAAGGCAGGTTCCCACAACGTTAAGGCTTGCCTTTGTATTGATAATCTCAATACTGCTATATCCGACATTAGACCACTCGGCGATTGATGAAACAAAAGATTTATTATATGCACTTATGGTCATGAAGGAATTTCTGGTCGGCTTGTTCTTCTCGATGATATTTTCTTTCTTTTATTATATGATATTTTTTGCAGGGGACTTTATGGATGTGCTTTTTGGCCTATCCATGGCAAAAACCTTTGACCCTACAACCAATATTCAGGTTTCTATATCCGGACAATACTTAAACATCTTTTTTGTACTTTATTTTTTCGCTACTAACTCCCACCTTGTAATGATAGAAATTTTTGCAAATTCCTACACCCTTGTTCCTATAGGTGTAGCTTTTGATATAGATATAGCCGGTTTCTTATTAAGCACATTCACGGCAACTATCGAGCTGATACTAAAGCTTGTAATGCCATTTTTAGTTGTAACAATGATTATTGAGGTTTTGCTTGGTGTATTAATGAAGTTGGTTCCACAGATGCACTTGATGGTAATTAATATCCAGTTGAAGATTATTGTGGGCATATTCTTATTAATAGTATTAGCCTATCCGGTATCTTTGTTTATAGATAATTATATAGTCATTGCCCTTGATACTATGCATAATGGTATGGTGCAGCTGTCACAATAGCACAAAGACGGAGAGGATATGGCAGGAGAAAAAACCGAAAAGGCGACGCCCCATAAACGTAACGAGGAACGAAAAAAAGGCAGTGTGGTTCAAAGTCGTGACGTTGTTATGGTTTTCAGTCTGCTTGTAATGATTATTACCCTGCAGATATTTGCACCGCAACTATTAAATACACTCGAAAGAACAGTGATTTCATTTATATCAAAGGGTGCAACAACAGAGCAGATAACAGTGCTAAACATACCCGATATTATTATGGAAGTAATGATAACCGCACTGCTTGCAGTATTACCGTTACTGTTAATTAGCGCAGCTGCAACAATAGTAGCAACTGCGGCGCAGACTAAACTGTTATTTACATGGAGTGCTATATCCTTTAAGTTTGACAAGCTTAACCCAATAAATGGCATTAAAAATATGTTTTCACTTCGTTCTTTTGTAGAGCTTGTAAAAAACATATTAAAGCTTGCAATATTGGGCGTGGTTTCATACTTTACATTAAGAGATCGCCTGATTACCATTCCAAATATAATGGGTATGACAATAGAAGAGGGGCTGGCCTTCTTTGGCGATATGGTTCTGAATCTTGTTCTTACATTAGGCATTATCTTTGCAGTTGTAGCGGTGCTCGACTATTTTTACCAACGGTATGACTATGAGAAAAAGCTTAGAATGAGCAAGGACGATATAAAAGAGGAGTACAAACAGACCGAGGGTGATCCACAGGTAAAGCAAAAGCGTAAACAGAAGCAGATGGAGATGTCACAGCGCAGAATGATGCAGGCAGTACCGGATGCAGATGTTATTATAAGAAATCCAACCCATTATGCCATAGCTATTGCATACGATGCAACAAAACATGCCGCACCGGTAGTGGTTGCAAAAGGAGCCGACTATCTTGCGTTAAAGATAATTCAAACTGCAGAGGAAAATAATGTTATGATAACGGAGAACAAGCCTCTTGCACGCTCGTTGTATGAAACTGTAGAGCTAGACCATCCGATACCGGAATCCTTCTATGTGGCGGTTGCCGAGGTGCTTGCAGTTGTATACAATATTAAGAAAAAGGGAGTAAAGTGAAAGGTT
>CAYJOX010000193.1:0-3687 GCA_964371915.1 uncultured Oscillospiraceae bacterium | reverse complement strand
ATAACGTCGATAGCCTAGATGCCCTTGGCGATGTTTTTTGTAACTGCACCCCAAACGCCTGCGCCGTTATAAGGCACACCACCGTAACCGGCGGAACACATAAGTATTGGGATTACTTTAACAAATCACGTTTTAGAGCCGAACTAGATATTGATAAATGTATCCACTGTGATCTATGTACAAAAAAGAGATGTCTGTTTGAAGCTATTCAGATGAAATATTATAGGGATCTGGGGCGTGAGGATATCTATGTAAACGAGGATCAATGTATGGGATGTGGTTGCTGTGTTGAAACATGTCCAACCGGTGCTTTAAAGATGAAACTTGTAGACCCGCCGGAGGCACTATTAGGGTATGCGAAGGACTACGATGGCAACTATATTATTCCGGAAGATAAAGAAAAGTTTACCGAAAAGAAAGCAACAGTTATAGATGAGTTGTAAATAATAATGAGGAGTTAAAATGCTTGAATACCCCAAGATGAGCGAAGAGCTACTCGCCGAGGTAAATAAAATCCTAGGCAAAGAGATAAGCGATGAGGAGATGAAACTTTACCGAGCAGTTATTAACACAATTGCAGAGGAGCTTGTTGATTCTAAATACTGGCCATGGTTGCTTGCCCACAAGATGACGGCCGATGGATGTAAGGTGCTATTATCACTTCCGGACGAGGATTGGCTACCGGAATACGGTGAAAAGGGTGTTTCGGATAAGTTTGTAGAAAGGGTGCAAAAGGAGCATGGGCTCTCGCCGGAGTTTATCCGCAAACAGGTTGAGGATTCATACTACAACGGCGATGTATTCTCGCTAGGGAAAAAGGGGCCGCATGTGACCGATAGCCGTGGGCACTGGATAGACCTGCAGAATAGCAAACGTTGGTATGAGCGCAACGGGGCAGGCTTTTATAAAATTATAGGCCTTATGGTCGAGGAGGAGTTTTCGCCGCTACAGGAAAAAGCCGCCAGCGACCGCTGGAAACTTGGTAAAGGCAGTGTATGTCGAATAGTTCCTAAATATGATACGGTAAAGGATATACCGGGGCTACTGCCGGCAGAAAACTATCTTGAAATGCTAAAATCACGAGAGGTGCTATCCCAAAACCAGTGTGCTTGCCGTATCCGCCATATGGAATATGAGCAGGATTGTGGGGTATGTCTTTCGGCTAACAGGCTTGCACGGTATGCCATAGATGTAGAGATTGGCGAGGAGATTGGCTGGGAAGATGCCATGGACTATCTACGTAAAGCCAGTAAAAAAGAGGTGTTTTTCGGTATACAGCGAAACAGCGATAGCTTAGATAGCCTAGGTGATGCCTTCTGTAACTGCACCCCAAATGCCTGTGCAGTGGTAAGGCACACAGCAGTAACCGGCGGCAAGCATAAGGTTTGGGATTACTATAATAAATCACGTTTTAGAGCCGAGCTGGATATCGATAAATGTATCCACTGTAATCTATGTACAAAAAAGAGATGCCTCTTTGAAGCCATACAGATGAAATATTATAGAGAGCTGGGGCGCGAGGATATCTATGTTAACGAGGATCAATGCATGGGGTGCGGTTGTTGTGTGGAAACATGTCCAACCGGTGCATTAAAGATGAAACTTGTAGACCCGCCAGAAGCACTTTTAGGTTATGCCAAGGATTATGACGGCAATTACATAAAACCGGAGGATCTTGAAAAAAACCTGTCCCAAGAGGCACAGGACGGCAGACCTAAACTTAAGAAAACATTTTTAGATTAAGAGGAGATTTAAGATGAAAAAACTATTAGCGTTACTTATGGCACTGACAATGCTTGTAACATTTGCATCATGTGCAAGTAATCCTAACCCTACCGCAGACGCGGAACCGGAAGCAACTACAGATGCACCGGAAACAGAGGAGCCGGCAGCAGAGGGTGAGCCGGTACAGGTGGATGTAATATTTACCTCTCAAAACGACCAGTTTGTTGCCCTGTTTGATAAGTTCAACTCAGAGCAATCGGAGATATTTGTAAACTTTGAAGTTCTACCGGAACAACAATGGGGTACAATTGCAAACGAGACACTCGGTACACCGGATGCTCCCGACATATGTTGGGGTACAGTACGCACCGAGATGTGGGCGAAGGCCGGCGTGATAGAGCCGCTTGATGCCTATGTAGAGCGTGATAGCTTTGACCTAACACAGTACTATGATTTTGCTGTAGAGCAGAACATGATAGACGGCCAGCTTTTCGGTATACCGAAGGGTGTTGACTCCTATAGCCTTGCTATAAACAAGACTGTATTTGAAAAATATGGTGTAGAGTATCCGACAGAAGGCCCATGGACATGGAACGATGTAGATGCACTTGCTCGTGAGCTTGGTGATGCTATTGCGGCAGAGGGTGGCCCGGAATACGCTATGGCCCTACATATGACAGACTCCGCACACGTTCTAGTGCCTATTATGGTAGGTAACGGCGCACCACTGTTTAACGAGGATGGAAGCATCGGCCTTAATACCCCCGAAGCAGCCGAGACAATGACAATATTCGCCGATCTTGTAGCCGAAGGCTATGCGGCAGACCTTGCCACAATTACCGAGACAAAGGCGGTTAACCTACTAGCAGGTAACCTTGCCGGTATAGCAAGCATGGCATCCTTCCCAGGTTCGCTTGGCGACCTACACAACAGCGGCAACACCGATAGCATTATCCTAATGCCCTGGCCGCTTGGCCCAACCTCCGGCGATAACAAACTTGTTAACTATGTTACTAACAACTATGTAATGAACAGCGGCTCCGAGGTTAAGGATGCAGCTTGGGAGGTTCTAAAATACATGTCCGGCACCGAGGGTGATGCCCTTGTAACCAGCATGGGTGCACACTTCCCTGCACGTATCGAGAATGCAGAGGTATGGGCTACAAGCTTTGATACAAGCCTTGATTACACCATCCTTTCGGAGCAGGTTAAAAACTACAATGTAGTTACACTACCGGCAAACCAACTTGGCTGGATTGTGCAGATAGGCACCGACCTACGCCCGATATTCGAGAGCGGTATGCCTGTTGAGGAGGCACTTGCAAACCTTGAAACAAACGTAAACGCCACACTACAGGGCTAAGATAAACTTACTATTAGTGGCTTTTGCAGTAGGAATTTTTTCGAAGCAAAGGCCACTAAAATGATTTATGGTATTAAGTTTAATGCATGAGGACGCAACAATATGGAAGCTATCAAGACTATGACTAATGTTACATCCGAAAAAATAAAATCAGATACGCATACTAAAAAGAGGGTTTTAGGGCTTAGTAAAGAGGAGTTTAGGGAGGAACGCGCAGCATGGCTGTTCCTACTGCCGATGATTGTAGGCCTTGGAATATTCTTCTTCTACCCGTTTATACAAAATATTATCGACAGCTTTTACTATGGCGAACAGCTTATGACACCGGATTTTGTCGGCTTTGATAACTATTTTAATCTATTCGAGGACGAGATGTTTTTACGCGCAGTTATAGTCTCGTTTGTCTATGTTATAGTAACGGTGCCGTTAATTATGGCTATTGGTATTGCACTATCTGTATTTCTAAATAAGAAGATAAAAGGTAGTGGGCTATACAGAACCCTTATCTTCTTCCCACTTGTTACTACATCCGCCGCCGTTGCAATGGTATGGCGCTGGCTACTTAACACAAACTACGGTATTGTTAATGCTATACTTAA
>CAYJOX010000192.1:0-3727 GCA_964371915.1 uncultured Oscillospiraceae bacterium | reverse complement strand
TTATGGTGATACCTTGTTTTTATCTTCTATTCGTCATAGTTAGCATGTCTTTTGTATCGCCGGCTAGGAGTAGCAGTTCATCCTTTACAAATATGTGGCTTGAATCAACTATCGGGGTAAAGGTGATATTTCCCTCTCTGCCATGTTTATATGCAATTATATTTACCCTGTATTTGTTGCGTACACTAAGGTCAAAGATTGTTTTTCCAACCCAATCCCCCGGAACGATAATCTCCATTATTGCATAGTCGTCCGATAGTTCGATATATTCAAGTGCATTTTGAGAACTGTACTTTGCAGCTACACGCTGTGCCATGTCCATATCGGCATGAATTACGGTGTCGGCACCAATTTTAGATAGTATGTTAGATTGGCGTTCACGCTCGGCCTTTGATACTATGTATCGTGCGTTTAGCTCTTTTAAGGTGGAGGTTATTTCAAGCGAGGCCTGAAAATCACCGGCTACACATACAAAGCATACATCAAAATTATCTACGCCGAGGCTCTTAAGAACGGCTTCCTCCTGGCAATTCCCTATCTGGGCACCGGTAACATAGGGCGCAATCTCCTCTACCCTATCCTCGTTTTCATCTATAACCAAAACCTCGTTACCAAGCTGTGCAAGCTCGAGCGCAAGGTTGCGCCCAAACTGCCCAAGACCTATTACAAGCATCGTCTTCATATGCCCCTCCTAACTTGTTATTATTCTTTCCTCTACGTATTTAATATTAACACGCTTTGGCATTTCGGTTACGGCTATCGCTACAGATATACTGCCAACCCTTCCTGCAAACATTAATAGTATAGTTAATGCCTTGCTTAGCTCGTTATACTCGGCGGTTGCTCCACGTGAAAGGCCTACCGTACCTAAGGCAGACACCACCTCGTAAAATACAAGCTCAAACTCTATATTCTGCGTCGCTATTATCATTGTAGATAGAAATATAACAATTGCATAGAGCGTGGCAGCATTAAATGAGCGGTTTATAGTTGAGGCAGGTATTCTGCGCTTAAACAGGTTTACCCCCTCATGATTTCGCATAAAGCCTATCAGTGCAAACAGGATTACAACCACCGTAGTTATCTTAATACCACCCCCGGTAGAGCCGGGCGCCGCCCCTATAAACATAAATACTATAGAGAGAACCGAGCCGGAGGCACTAAAGCTGTTGAGATCAACCGTATTAAAGCCTGCTGTTCTGGTAGTTACCGATTGAAAAAATGATGCAAGAACTGCCTGTGATGCTGTAAGTTCTGCAAAAGCATTGGTTCTTTCGAATATGTAAAAGAGTAGTGCTCCGCCGAATACCAAAGCGGCGGTTGCAGTAATAACAATCTTACTTTGCAGACAAAGCTTTTTAAATTTAAACCTTTTGTCTATCAGATCTTCCCATACGATAAAACCAAGCCCACCTACAATAATTAAAGCCATTATAACTATATTTACAAGGGGGTTATCGACATACTGCGATAAGGAGCCACCGCCCATAAGGTCAAAACCGGCATTGCAAAAGGCCGATATACTATGGAAGATAGAAAACCATATTCCCTGAGATATTCCAAACTGTGGTATGAATACTATCGACAAGAGTAAAGCCCCGAAACTCTCGATAATAAAGGTATACCTTATTACATTGCGCATAAGCCTAACAACGCCGCCTACTTTAAGGGTGCTGAATGATTCCATAATCAAAAGGCGATTACGAAGATTAATTCTACTCCCCAGAATTAACATTAATAGAGTAGTTACTGCAATGAAACCA
Organism: uncultured Oscillospiraceae bacterium; assembly: GCA_964371915.1. Lineage (GTDB taxonomy): Bacteria > Bacillota > Clostridia > Oscillospirales > Ruminococcaceae > CAYJBH01. The sequence goes on along the minus strand of CAYJOX010000192.1, from coordinate 1,964 downwards.
AGGCCGCCTATCTGAATAAGGATCAGTATAACAAGCTGGCCAAAGAAGGTGAACTGAGTAAATGTATCTGCAACTGCAAGGCCGGTAACACAACCGGCCGAGGTGGCAGTAAATAGAGCATCGAGAAAAGGCAATGGCTCTGCATTTCGGTTAGAGATAGGCAACGAAAGCAATATAGTTCCTACCAAGATGTTAAATAAAAAGCTGGCAACCAAGATACGCAGTGCGGTAAGCCTTTTAACAGGTACTTTTAATCGTTTGTTAATCATAGCTATATTTTACAATATATAATTCTAAATAGCAAGCAAAATTATATTTCTTGATAACTCCCAAGATAGCTAAAGGTATCGGTGCTCTGCTCTAACTGTACCAGTAGCTTTTGTATGGCGGGGTCTGCAATGTTGGCATCAAAATCTGCATAAACCACAAACTCAAAATCCTGCTCCGGAATTTAGAGAGGTTAACACCCATTGCGGAGAACTTGGATATTATATTGTATAATGAGCCGGGGCGATGTGGTACAGTAAACATTACACTTACCCTGTCAGCCCCAGGGTATATTTCTGCATTTTTAGATATGCATATAAAACGGGTATAGTTGTTATCGCGGTTTTGCACATGGTCGGCTAATACAGTTAAGTGAAACAATCCTGCACAGCTTTTATCCGCTATTGCGGCAATGTCGTTGCGATCGGATGTGGCCACCATCTCGGCGGCAAGAGCAGTATTTTCCCATTCTTTTGCCACGGCGTTTTTACAGCCGCCTAAAAACTCGCTACACTGGGCCAAGGCCTGCGGGTGGGAGTATATCTCCTTAACATCCTCAAGCTTTACGCCCGGCTTTGTAAGCAGGCAGTGGTCTATCTTAATCTTTACGCCTTTTACAATGTTAAAGTTGTATTTTTTCATAAGGTCATACACCTGAGTGACAGAACCGTGCAGGCTGTTCTCTATTGGTAGTATGCCATAGCGACAAAGACCACTTTCCACCGAACGATAGACCGCATCAAAGTTTTTCATATACATAATATTGGCAAAGGGGAACATCTTATCGCAGGCGGCAGCAGAATTAGCACCGTCTGTTCCCTGGCAGGCAACAGTAGCCTGCTTTGGAAAAAATTTATCGGTACTATCTAAGGCTTGGTTGATATGCTTTTCAAGGCCGGTGTTTTCAATTAATGTTAGCTCTTGGTAGGAACGAGAAATATCAAAGATACAAAGGTAGAGCATCTTGATATACTGTGCAAAATTATCCTCTTTATCGGCTATAAGCCTTGTTATGACCTCTCGCTCCCTTGTAATGTTCTGTATAGGTAGACTATGCTCCTTTTTATAGTTTGCTACATCCTGTGCTACCGACATCCGCTCTAAAAAAAGCCTTACAAGCTCGTTATCGATTTCGTCTATACGCTTTCTTGATTTTTCAAGCAAATTTTCCATCTCAACTCCTCTTCTATTACTGATCCTTTAGCTCGTTCATTAAATTTTGCATCTTTTGTATCTTACCTGCAAGTTTATCAAAACTTTTAGGTGTTAACGATTGTGCTCCATCACAAAGTGCTCTTTGTGGGTTGTTGTGTACCTCTATAATCAGCCCGTCGCAACCGGTCGCTACTGCGCCGAGTGAAAGTGAAGGTACGTACTGGAAATATCCTGTAGCATGGCTTGGGTCAACGATAATCGGGAGATGTGTTTTTTCTTTTAGTACGGGAATAGCAGATAGATCAAGGGTGTTACGTGTTGCCGTTTCAAAAGTTCTAATTCCCCTTTCACATAACATTACATCGGTGCTTCCGCTTGCCATAATATATTCAACACTCATTAAAAGTTCATCTATGGTGTTAGATAGTCCGCGCTTTAGAAGAATGGGCTTGTGCACTTTACCCAGCTCGCGTAGTAGTGTAAAGTTTTGCATGTTTCGTGCACCCACCTGTATAATATCTACATTCTCAAACAATGGTAGC
>CAYJOX010000191.1:0-3775 GCA_964371915.1 uncultured Oscillospiraceae bacterium | reverse complement strand
CGACTCTTGCTACCAAAATATCCTTTAGCGAGTTTTAACACCTTTTTTCTGCGCTTACGTGTCATTGTTGCGCCTTTAATTCTTGCCATCTTTATATACTCCTTTTAGGTAATCTCTGTTATTAAGCGTAGGGAATCATCTTTTTTACTGCGGCCGCGTTTGTTACATCGGCATAGCCACCTTTGCGCAGGTTACGTTTGCGCTTTGTGCTCATCTTTGTAAGAATATGGCTACGAAACGCCTTACCACGTTTTACCTTGCCGTTTTTTGTAAGTGAAAAACGTTTTTTAGCGCCTGAATGCGTCTTAATCTTTGGCATAATTATCTCTCTCCTTTTTACTTCTTTTGCTTTTTATCGGGCGAAAGCCTTTGCATAATCATTGTCATACTACGGCCCTCAAGTTTAGGGTTCTTTTCAGCCTGGGCAACATCTTCAAGCTCTTTTGCAAACCTTAACATAACATCCGCACCAAGGTTGGTGTGGGACATCTCACGGCCTCTAAATCTAATAGAACATTTAACCTTATCCCCTGCCTCTAAAAATTTACGTGCATGGGATAGCTTCGTGTTAAAATCACCGATATCAATGTTGGCGGAAAGGCGAATCTCCTTTAGTTCCGTCACATGCTGATTACGGCGCTGTTCCTTCTCCCGTTTTTGCTGTTCGAACCTGTATTTACCATAATCCATGATTTTGCATACCGGTGGGCTTGCCATCGGCGCAATCTTAACTAGATCCAGGTTCTTGGCTGTGGCACGCTCAAGAGCAGCAGCAGAACTCATAATACCAAGCTGACTGCCGTCATCATCAATCACACGAATTTCTTTGTCTCGTATGGCATCGTTCAACTCTGCATCCTTTTTGCCTGTAGCGATAAAAAAACACCCCCTAACAAATAAAAAAACAACTGTAAAAACAGTTGCACAAAAGAAAAGCCTACGGCCTTTTACTATTGACCCGCAACCCTGATTGGCGGCTAAGGTGAGTGTGTTTTACACATCTGCTTTGTTTTTACTTTATTATTATAACGGCATATCCGTTAAATGTCAAGTGTTTTTTATAATGTTTATGTGGGGCTCAAATCTGCGCCTATGAATTAAAACAGGGCGTACTGCATCTTGAAACAGATTGCAGAAGTTTAAAATTTAAATCCACATCACGCCTTATTTTACAGCCGATTATAAATGTTGATGTGTATATAAATTAACAATAATAATAACCTATATTAATAATTTTTTAAAAATCATTTACAGCCTTACAAAAAATTGCTATAATTACATGGTGTTTTAAAATAGTGTGAATTTTTTGGAGAGATTATCATGCGTATAAAAATAATGGTTATGGTGGTGCTTTTAGTAGCAGTGCTATTTTCGGGATGTTCACAGGCATCCGCTGATATCGGTGCGGAGGATAGCTGGGATGAAGTTGCCATTGCAGGCATGGATAGCGAGGTTACTATAGCTATGTGGGGCGGTAACGACCTTGTCAATAGCTATATGGACGATTTTGTCGCACCACAGCTTAAGGAGATGTACGGCATAACCTTAAACCGTGTGCCTATGAACGCACCGGATTTTGTTGCAAAGATATTTAACGAAAAGAAAAATAGTATCGATGATGGAACAATAGATATTTTATGGATTAACGCCGAGAATTTTAAGACATTAAAGGATGTAGATGCATTGTACGGCCCCTTTACCGATATCCTGCCAAATCTTGCAACCTATTACAGCAGTGATCTTGCGGTGCAGGAGTATGATTCCGGCATCGCAGTGGACGGAATGGAGGCCATCTGGGGCAGTGCGCAGCTTGTCTATACATATGATTCCGGCAGAATAGATGCACCGCCAAGATCCTATGCGGAGATTTTACAGTATGCTATGGATAACCCGGGCACGGTAACCTATCCAAACCCTCTTGAGGATTTTGTTGGCTCCGGCTTTGTTAGAAACGCATATTTCGAGCTTACAGATTTTGATAGCACGAAGGACTATACCGAGGAAGAATTCCTAGAGTTATCTGCACCGGTTATTGATTACTTTAAAGAGTTACACCCGCACCTATGGAACGAGGGAACGGCATTTCCTGCTACAGTAGCACTACAAAACCAGATGCTTTTAAACAGCGAGGTGGCTTTCTCTATGGGTTTTGAGGTATTCCAAACATCCGGCCTTATTGCTCAGGGTGAGTACCCCGATAGTTTTGAGACATATGTTCTAGAAACAGGGACGATAGGAAACTCACACTATCTTGCAATCCCCTTTAACTCCCAGAATAAAAATGGTGCACTTCTTGCAATAGATTTTCTACAAAGCCCCGAGGCACAGATAGAAAAGATGAAACCCACCGTATGGGGTGATATGAGCTCGGTTAACACATCGTCGCTATCGCAGGAACAGCTCGACCTGCTAGCCGACATAGAAAACAGCCCCGCAATCATACCGATTTCAGAGCTACATGAGTATCGAATAGAGGACATGAACGCAGAGTATATTGGATGGATTGAGAATATATGGAGCGAAAACATAATAAAGTAATAGCGGCTTTATGCTATTTTGGTGCACCGGCATTTATCTATATATTTATTATATTCGGTGGTTTTATCTTTGTCTTTATCGAAAGCCTTGGCTATATAAAATCACTTAACATGACAGATATTACCCTTGCCCATTATGGGGCGGTTATTACCGATAGTGATTTTTTACGCTCCTGCACGTTTTCGCTCTACCTTGCACTATTATCATCGGCACTTAGCACCATAATAGGGGTTTATCTTGCGCAGTATCTGGTGTTTGCACAGGGAATTGTCCAGAAGGCTGTCCATAAGCTTGCGGGTATAATAATCATCCTACCCTATCTGTTTGCCATCCTGCTTGTAATATGGATGTTCTCAAACTCAGGGTTAGTGGCAAGGGCCATGTATGCACTGGGGTTTAATTCAAGGCCGGACCTGTTATATGATAACCTTGGCATCTCGATGATATTCACCTATGTTTTAAAAGGTAGCGCCTTTGTAACGGTGTATGTGTATAACGTTATGTCCAAAATACGCAAAGATTATTATCTGCTTGCAAATAGCATGGGGGTAGGAAAATACCGAATAATAACCGGAATATACATACCTCTATGTAAAAATGTAATCGTGTGGAGCAGTGCAATTATGTTTGCCTATACTCTTGGGTCATACGAGGTACCGATGTTGCTTTCTAATATAAATCAAACCACCCTTGCCGCAGAGCTTTACCGCCTTTACACCGGATCTAATTTTATGGATTTCCCTAAGGCAATGGCAGCAAATATAATTATGCTGTTAATAAATATAGTGTTTGGCGGGCTTTATGCAGCAATACTTAGCAAGGTCATAGATAGGGGGGTGAAATGAAAAGTTTCATCACCGCAGTCATTACGCTATCTATGGTTATCTGCCTTATGATGGCCTTCTTTACAAGCTACCCCTACCCTGATCTTTTACCAAGCGGATTTACCTTTAAATATGTTACACAAACACTTTCATCCCCCATATTTTTAAAAAGCCTGTTATCTACCATACTGCTTGGCATCTGCTGTGCGGTATCCTCCACATTTTTCGGATTTTTAATAAGCAGAGGCATCGTGGTGATGGGTGGAAGGTATAAGAATGCGCTTGTTTCTTTTTTCACCTTGCCACTGTTCTTCCCCGCTGTTTCTATGTTTATCGGGGTGCATGTTATCATGCTTAAAACAGGGGTGGCAAATAGTTTTTTAGGTGTGTTACTCTCCCACATGTTGCTTACA
>CAYJOX010000190.1:0-3817 GCA_964371915.1 uncultured Oscillospiraceae bacterium | reverse complement strand
CTTTTCCAGTGATCCTCCTTGCCGGCAGTCTCGGGGTCGAAAGTAAAGGCGGAATTTTGCTCTTGCTCGTTCATACCGTCGATAAGCTCCCACATCTTTGCAAACTGGCAGTTTGCCGTCTTCATAAGATCCTTTTTAGTGTTTGGCCTTGGCATTTTAATACCTCCTAGGTTGCGTTTGCTAAATTATAGCACATTAAAGTTGACGGCTGTATGTCAGGTATGAATTTTATTTTTATGGTTGGTTAGGCTGGCTTGATACATTAAATATCGATTAAATTAGTAATATAGCCCGTACATATAGTTGCTAAGCTATACGCATGGGCTATGGTGTTATTTTTGTGCTGTGGGGCACTGTGGGTTGTGGCATATCTTTGTTGGGGTTTTGCCAAGCTTTTTAAATAAAGTTTTGTTACAGCTTGGGCAGCGCTCCTCGGTTGGTGCCTCGTTAGATAAAAAGGTGCAGTCGGGATAACCGGTACAGCCATAGAATGTTCGGCCTGTTTTACTTTTGCGTTTAGCAAGAGGCTTTTCGCAGATGGGGCATTCGCCATCTGATGGCTGGGTAATAGGCTTTATGTTTTTACATTCTGGGTAGCCGGGGCAACCTAGAAACTTACCGTATCTGCCGGTACGAACAACCATCATTCTGCCGCATAGTTCACACGGTATATCTGTAGGCTCGTCTGCCGGTTTATAGGTTTTGCCTTCAAGGTTCTTTTCTGCAGCCTCTAATGTTTGTTGTAGGTAGGTGTATATATCCTTTACAGGCTCTTTCCAACTTGCCTTGCCCTGCTCGATATCGTCGAGTAGGCGTTCCATGTCGGCCGAAAATTTTACGTCTACAATGTTTTTCCACTGGTCACACATTAGGTCGTTTACGGTGAAACCAAGCTCGGTAGGGTGTAGGCGGCGCTGTTCACGTTGCACATACCCTCTTGTAATAATAGTGTTAATAGTAGGCGCATAGGTAGATGGCCGGCCAATACCGTTTTCTTCTAATGCCTTAATTATGCTTGCATCGTTAAAGCGTGCCGGTGGCTCGGTGAATTTTTGTTGTGAGTTAAGCTTTTTAAGCGTCATCTCGTCAGAAACAGCCATCTTAGGCAGTGCGGTGGCCTTTTGTTCCTTTTCATCACTGCTTTCCACATATAATGTAGTAAAACCATCAAAGGTTACGGTATATCCGGAGGCTCTGTAGTTATGGCCTCCGCCTGCGGTTAGTGTTAGTGATTGTGTTGCAAACTTAGCATCTGCCATCTGGCTAGCAACAAAACGGTTGAATATAAGGCGGTAGAGCTTTGCAAGCTCACCCGATACCGATTCATCTACCATTTCGGGGGTAATGCTAACATCAGAGGGGCGAATAGCCTCATGGGCATCCTGCACATCTCTGCCCTTGTTTTTATATACTCGGCGTTTTGGTGGGAGATATCCCTCGCCAAACTGATCCTTAATAAAATCGGCGGTAGCGGTAGCGGCCTCGTCGGAGATTCTAAGGCTGTCGGTTCTCATATAGGTAATAACGCCCACGGCTCCAAGCCCCTTGATATCGACACCCTCATAGAGTGATTGTGCAAGCTGCATAGTGCGTGAGGGTGAAAAACCAAGTTTACGAGATGCATCCTGTTGCAGTGTCGAGGTGATGAAAGGCGGCGCCGGAGAACGGTGGCGAACACCATCCTTAATGTCTGATACAGTAAATGCCTTGCCCGACTGCGTTACTATGGCATCGGCCTCCTCTTTACTGTGTATCCCTGCGCACTTTTTACCATCCTTGCCGTAATAACTTGCCGTTACCTCTGCCCCACCGGGGGTTGCAAGTTTGGCCGATATATCCCAATATTCTTTGGGGATAAAGGCGGTAATCTCACGCTCTCTATCTACTATAAGCTTTAGAGCGACAGATTGCACCCTACCGGCCGAAAGTCCACGGCGCACCTTTTTCCACAAAAACGGTGAGATGGTGTATCCTACAAGTCTATCAAGAACACGCCTTGTCTGTTGTGAATAGAATAGATCCATATCGATAGTGCGGGGGTTTTGCATTCCGGTGGTTACCCCTTTTTTTGTAATCTCCCCAAAAGTTACCCTGTTTGTAAGGGTCGTGTCAAGCCCTAACAGCTCCGCCAGATGCCAGGATATCGCCTCCCCCTCGCGGTCGGGGTCGGTAGCGAGATATACAGCATCACTACCCTGTGCGGCCTTTTTAAGCTGTTTAATAAGTTGTGCCTTGTTTCGCACATTAATATACTTTGGCTCAAAGTCATTATCTACATCGATACCAAGTCTTGTGGTAGGAAGATCACGGATATGGCCGTTGCTTGCCAGTACCTTAAAATCCTTACCCAGATATTTGGCTATGGTTTTTGCCTTTGCAGGCGACTCTACAATTACTAATTTAGACATAAGTTCCTACTATATGTTGTTTCAAAGGCTATTATATCCATAAAAACACATTGTTGTCAATATCAAATAGCAAAGATTGGTTATTATGCTTGCTTTTTTCACCGCATTAATATAATATAAAGGTATATTAGATAGGGTGAAGATGCAAGATTATACAACATTAACCGCAAAAGCAGAGATTGAAATAACCGTAAAACACTCCAGATTTATTGCAATTGCCTCTCCGGTAACGGAAGAGCAAGATGCTTTAAACCTACTTATGGAGGTTAAGGGTAGATATCCAACCGCTAACCATCATGTCTATGCCTACAGATTGCGTGAGGGGAATAGGGTTAGATACTCTGATGATGGAGAGCCGGCTAAAACGGCTGGTTTTCCTGTGCTATCCATGTTAGAGGGTAGAGATATCGTTGATGCAATTGTAGTAGTTGTGAGATACTTTGGCGGCACACTACTTGGTACCGGTGGCCTAGTAAGAGCCTATGGGGATAGTGCACGGCTTGCAATACAGGAAGCCAAAGTACACAAAAGAACTTTGTGCGATATATTTGAGATAGAGGTGGATTACAGCCTTTACGAGCGCATCTGTCGGCTCATAGAATCGGTAGAAGGTATAATAGAAGATTGTGCATTTTCGGATAAGACCCTAATTACCGTTGCTCTACCACAGTTGAAATCACAGCAGTTGATTGATGAGACTATGCGTATAACGAACGGTAAGGTAACACCATGTTTTAAGTGTAATATATTTCGATAATATAACCATAAAGGGTGATGAGTTAACTACTACTCATCACCCTTTATTTTGGTTAATTATTTCACAAATTTTTTAAGTGGTATAGTTATAGCTGCCGTTATAAGTACAGCCGCCGCAACCTCCAGTAGTGTGTTGATGCTTACAACGGTGAAGAAAAGAGATGCGAGTGGGAATGCTGAAAAAAAGGTGGCTAACATCGTTAATACCAACGCCGAGTGTAAAACTGTAGCCAACATTGCCGCAACCGAGTAGGAGAGGCGTTGTTTACCCTTTAAAAGCCGCTGTAGCCATTCTGCAAAATAGTATGCCGAGAGGCCAAGCAATATTCTTGGGCCGATACACATTACTATAGATGCTATCGGGTTATCGGAGGAGAAGGGTGAGAACATCATATCGATAGGGGACCCCGGCCTAAAGGTGGCTTCCACTAACATTATAAGACCAAATGATCCGCCTGCTATCGCGCCGAGTCGAGGGCCCAACACTATGCCTGTGACTATAACCGGTACATGCATAATTGTAAACGAAGGTAATCCGGGTAACCTGATAAGTCCGATACCGGTTAGGTCAAGCACTACTAAGAGTGCGAGAACCAGGCTAATTCTTGCTAAATTTTTGTTTTTCATCTGTTAAACTCCTTGCTGTCGTTCGT
>CAYJOX010000189.1:0-3829 GCA_964371915.1 uncultured Oscillospiraceae bacterium | reverse complement strand
AATAGGGTAGATCTGCCACAGGCTATTAAGGATGGCTGTGATGCATGTATAGACAGAGGGCTTGAAATTAGGGGCCAAAGAGAATGAATATAAAGATCATAATATCCTACCTCGGAACACGCTATCACGGTTTTCAGGTACAAAATAATGCTATAGCTGTTTGTAGTGTAATACAGGATGCAATAGAAAAGATTTATGGGGAACGCCTACCACTTATCGGTTGCTCTCGTACCGATGCGGGGGTACATGCAAAGGGCTATGTAGCAAACTATCACACAACAAAATACATTAAACCATGGCAGATACCGGTTGCACTTAATCGCTTTTTACCGGGCGATGTTAGGGTAATATCGGCCGAGGAGGTACCGGAAGATTTTCATGCAAGGTACCATGCGGTTGCAAAACGGTATGTCTATAGAATCTGCAACGGTAGGGTACAGGATCCGTTTTGCTCCCGTTATATAGCACACTACCCCGAGCCCCTAAATGCCGAGGCGATGATAGCGGCGGCACCGGATTTCATCGGCAGGAAGGATTTTCGCAGCTTTTGCGGTAAAAGCCCGGAGGGGATACCGGCAGATACCGTACGCACTATGTACGACAGTAAGGTTTGGGTAGAGGGTGATGTAATTAACTTCTCGGTAGTGGCCGATGGTTTTTTATACAAGATGGTAAGAATATTAACCGGCACCCTAATAGAGATAGGGGCCGGCAGATTAGATCCGGATTGTGTTCCGGAATTATTAGAAAAAAGAGATAGAGGCCATAGAGGCACGACCGCAAGGGCTAAAGGGTTAACACTTGACACCGTGTATTACGAAAATATACCAAATAACTTTTAAATCTTATCATTACCGGCGATACTATCGCCGGTCTTTTTTATGTAAACTTCGGCAAAATCATCAAGGCTCATCGGCTTTGCAAAGTAATAACCTTGAGCATATTCGCAGTTAATCTCCCGTAGAAAATCTGCTTGTTCACTCTCCTCTATTCCTTCAGCAACCACACTCATTTCTAGGTTTTGAGCAAGCTTTATAATTCCGCCAATTACAAGATTGCCACGATCATTATCATTATTTAGAAAGAAGCTTCTATCAAGTTTCAAGGTGTCTACTGTAAAGTTTTTCAGCATTCCAAGGGAGGAATAACCAGCACCAAAATCATCAATAGAGACCGAGAATCCATTGTAATGTAGTTCGTCAATAACCTTTATGATATTAGTTTCGTTTTCTGTTATAGTGGTTTCGGTAAACTCTATCTCTATGTATTTGGACGGTACATTATACCTAGATGCAATATCTGCAAGTTCTGCCACAAAGTTTGGGTTAGTAAGATTTATTCTTGAAAAGTTAACGGATATTTTCACGCCTTGTTTAACGCTATCTAACCACTCCCTTATCGCACAACAAACCTTAGTGAACATATATTTATCAAGCTCAACAATAAAACCGGTTTGCTCAAACAATGGTATAAAATCATTGGGGTACACCATTGTGCCATCGGCTTCTATCCACCTAACAAGAGCCTCTGCTCCTATCATTTCATGGCCATTAAGCCTATATTTAGGTTGTAAAAATACTTTGAATTCTTCGTTTTTTAGGGCATCATCCTTCTTGTTTGTTATATCGGCTATCTTTACCATCTGTTTTTTTAATGCATCATCATAGTCGCAGATATCAAGTTTTTTGTTAGCCTTTGCAAAACTATGTGCAATGGTGACCTTGTTGACAATTTCGTCAACATCGCACTCACCATCTTTTATAAAATATCTACCATATCTAAACGATAAACTGTGCTTTTCCAGCTCTGGAAGCAAACTTTTAAAACGTGCTTCATACTCAATTTTTATCGCGTTAAGGTCCTCTAAAAAGCCGTTCGCAGCAAACATAATAAACTCATCACTACCAACCCTTGCAAACAAAAAGCTGGGTTCGAGTGCATGGGTAGATGTTTCGGCCACAGCACGCAATACTTTGTTGCCGACCTCAAAATCAAACAGTTCGTTAATGACCTTAAAGTTCTCAAAATCAAATTTTGCTATTACATATCTGTTTTTAGGGTTATCCTTAAGGGCCTTCGCTATGTCAATCTTTAGTTTTAGTGTATTGGGTAGCCCTGTGAGGCTATCGTAATATGCGGCAGTCTCTATCTGCTTTAGGTGCTTTCTTCTTGTACGTAATACATAGAGCAGGAAGATTAAGAAAAATAATGTTAAAAACATTATAAAATACATCATGCTGGAAAAGATGGTTTGCTCGGCCTGTACTATACTATCCTTTGGGGCGTTAAAAAGCAGCATCCAATCGTTAACGGCTATCGGCATGTATACCGTAATATGCCCACCGTTGTTGTAATCGAAAGAGATAAGCCACTCTACCCCGTTTAATACATCACTGCGTAGTTGATCTAGCGAAGTTGTATATAAAAATTCGAGGTTGTCAATCTCTTTAAACTCTGCAATGTTTTGATCTGTAGATGTAATTATATTTCCATCGCCGTCTACAATCGCAGAGGTCCCCATACTGTTTGTCTGCTCTAAAAGTAGCTGTGTAAGATATTCTGTAGTATAGGTGGCTACAAGCACACCGGCAATATCATCCCCTCTGTAGACAGGGGCAGAGACCGCAACTACCCTGTTGCCGGTATAGTACGAAATATAGGGATCGGTTACATCAAGGGTGCCGTTAATTGCTGTTTCAAAAAATAAACTTCCGTATATATCAACATATTTATTGTCAGCATCGATTCCTACTCCATCGGTACCGACAATAAGTAGATTATCAAACTGATAGCTATCCTTCGAGGTATTCAAATATTCTAAAATAAGAGGCTCGTTATCGCCTATAATGGTCATGGTTTTGGAAATCATTTCGATATTTCTTATCTTACCGGCTACAATATCATCTATGGACTGCTGTTCCTGTAGTGCAGCTTGCTGTACCGTCTGTTGCATAGATTCAGTTAATATCTCATTAACATCACCCCCAAATTTAAACCCACCATATAGGATCATTACAGAGGTAATCGTGACAAAAATTATTATTAATAAATGACTTCTTTTTCTTTCCATAGTGCCCTCATCTACTGCTATTAAGTATACCACTTTAATATGAAAAATGCAATTGCGCAATTAAATTTGTTAAAATTTATCAAATTAGCCATTATTATCATTCGAAGTTTTATACTATTGCTACCCAACATATCTTTTAAAGGTATGATAAAAGAGTGAGGTTGCAAGACATGAATATTATAAAAGGCGGCAATGGCTCGATACAGGGTCTACAAAAAAGCATGTATGACATTGTTGTAGTAGGGGGAGGTATGGCCGGCCTAACTGCGGCAGCCTTTGCTACAAAACACGGCAAAAGTGTTCTGCTGTGTGAAAAGCAACCGGAGGTAGGAGGCCTTGTAGGCAGTTTTGAAAAAAAAGGTTTTTTATTTGATAGCGGCATAAGGGCGGTTGAAAATGCCGGCACACTTATACCCATGTTAAACCTTCTTGGTATAGATGCACGGCTGATAAAAAGCGATATATCCATAAGAATAGCAGATAACACCGTGATAATCAGTGATAAGGACGGGCTCAAAGCATATGAGGATATGTTGTGCCTACATTTTCCAGGCGAGCAGAGAAATATCAAGAAAATAATGAAGGTTATAGAAAAAACAATAGTAGATATGGATGTGTTATATGGAGTGGATAACCCACTATTCTCCCCTCTTTGGAACGAGCCTCTTAGCCTACTATGGCAGATGTTGCCATGGATAGGCCGCTATCTAAAAACTGCCGGCAAGATCAAGAAAGCCCGAATGCCGGTAAGAACTAGGC
>CAYJOX010000188.1:0-3837 GCA_964371915.1 uncultured Oscillospiraceae bacterium | reverse complement strand
ACAGATTGGCCTTGGCATGGTATGTCGTGGTGAGGTTGCCTTGATCGTTGCAAACAAGGGGCTGGACGCCGGCCTACTACCGGAGGAGTTCTTTGGCCCTATAGTTATAATGGTTGTGTTCTGTGCAGTTGTAACGCCGGCACTACTTAAGATGGCATTTCGTGGAGAGACTGCCTACGAGGGACTACAGGAGAGCGAACTTGTGGACAACTACGAGCTATCCGACCAGCTGGATCTTGTTGCAGAGCAGCTCCTCTCAAAGGAGCAAAAGATCAGCGATGATAGAAAAAGCGAAAAGTAAATAATTCATACAAAGAACCTCCCCTGCATACTATGTAGCGGGAGGTTTTTTGTGCGCTATAATTGTTTTGCATACTTTTTAGGTAAAATCTGCTGAGAGGGAATTTATGTATAGCCTTGTAAATATAAGCGAAAAGGATGTAGTAACGGTTCAAAGTGGAAAAAAACTCGGCCGGGTCGACGACATTAGGTTTGACCCTATAACTGCTCGTATACACAGTTTTGTGGTGTTTGGCAAGCTTAAATTTTTTGGGCTTTTTGGGCGCGAGGCGGACATGTATATTAACTATGAGGATATTGTTAAGATAGGAACCGATGTAATCCTTGTAAGGTGGGAAGCATCAAAGGATAAAAAGGATTTTGAGGATGATGATAACGATATTGATGACGTTAAAATAAAGCATATAACTATAGACGACAAGAGGAGCCGCTATATCTAGCGGCTCCTCTTGCCAGTGTCATTAGTGTCATTTTTTTGTGTATGAAATTTAAGAGTTGTTACACCCATTACAGGAACTATCTTCTTTTTTGTTATCGCTAGAGGAGCAGGCGGAGCAACCTATGCATTTAACGCCTTTTCTTTTTGCCCTTACTACATATACTACGGCCGCTATAACAATAACTAGAATAATAAGAAATAATACTATATCTGTAGGAGTCATATCAATCACCCTATTATGCGCTTATTTTTTTGGAACCCTTCTGCATTAGATATGCAAGCAGTCCGAGGAATATCACTACAGCGATAAGGCCCGGTAGGAATCCTGTTCCGAGTGCACCGGCTGTAATAAGTGTTCCTATGTGGTATACAAAGAATGCAAGGGTATAACCTGTCATTAGCTGTAGACCGATTGCACCGAACAACCATGTTTTACTCTCCATCTCGGCGTTCATTGCACCGATAGCAGCGAAGCAGGGCGGAGTAAAGAGGTTGAATACGAGGTAGGCCATTGCGGCAACAGTTGTAATTCCCATTGCGGTAGCAACGTCTCCGCCACTTCCCTCTACCATCTCAAGTGCATCGGTATCGATAAAGCTCTGAATCGAGAAAACAACGGCAAGAGTACCAACAACATTTTCCTTAGCAATAAAACCGGTTATTGCTGCTGCGGCAAGCTGCCAGATACCAAAGCCAAGTGGGATAAGTAGGAATGCAAACGGGGAAGCGATTGTTGCCAGAATACTGGTGTTGGGGTCTCCCTCGCCGATAGGCTGGAACGACCAGTTGTATTCCTGCATAATCTGTACGATAACGTTACAAAGTAGAATAATTGTAGTTGCCTTGATGATAAAAGCCTTACCACGGTTTAGCATAGAAAGGAATGCTTTTCCTAGGCTTGGAACTTTATATTCCGGTAGCTCGATAATAAAGAAGCTCTTTACGCCTGTGCTTCCGGTAATCCTTTGAATAATAAATGCGCCAATAATAATAACAAGAATACCGGCAAAATACATTATGGTGTTCATCCAGGATGCAATATCGCTAAAGAATGCGCCGGCAAAAAGTGCGATAACCGGTAGCTTTGCACCACAAGGAATAAACGATGTGAGCATGGCTGTAGTTCTACGCTGGCGCTCATCCTTAATAGTTCTGGTTGCCATAACACCGGGTATTGCACAGCCTGTACCGATAACTATCGGAATAATGGAGCGGCCGGAAAGGCCTACAACCTTAAAGAATCTATCCATTATAACGGCAACACGGGCCATATAACCGCAATCTTCAAGTAGTGCAAGTAGGAAGAACATCACCATAATAAGTGGTAGGAATCCAAGAACTGCACCAACGCCGCCGATGATACCATCTAGCAGAAGTGTTGTAAGTATAGGTGAGGCCGAATCGCCCAATAGGCCTGCGGCACCATCGTATATCATCCCGATAAGCACCTCTAGCCAACCGGCAATAATCGGGCCAAGCCATGCCTGTGATATGTAGAATACCACCCACATGATTACCGCAAATATCGGTAGGCCTACCCATTTGTGTGCCAGAATTTTATCAACCTTATCCTGTGCAGTATTCTCATGGCTACTTACCGCGCGAACCTCTACAGAAGAACCGATGCCTTTTACAAACTCAAAACGAGCAATGTCGGATTTTTCCACCTCTGATTGATTAGTTAGATTGATCTCTTTAATAGTATAGGGGGAAGATTGTCCCTTTCCTATCATCGATCTTGCGGTAGCGATTAGTTTATCTAAACCATTATCGGACGATTCAGATGATACCGTCTCAACAACAGGACACATCAGGCGCTCAGAAAGTACAGCTGTATCGATGTCGATACTCTTTTTGTCGGCCAGATCACTCTTGTTAAGTGCAACCACAACCGGCACACCAAGCTCTAATAACTGTGTCGTGAAAAACAGGCTTCTGCTAAGGTTAATTGCATCAACGATATTAATTATAACATCTGGGTTTTCGTTCTTAACAAAATCCCTTGTTATGTGCTCTTCCTTTGTAAAGGGTGACATGGAGTATGCACCGGGAAGGTCAACAACTGTTACCGACTCATCTCCGCTATAAAGGCTTTTCAAACTGCCTTCTTTTTTGTCCACCGTAACACCGGCCCAGTTACCTACCCTCTCATCACCACCGGTAAGAACATTGTACATCGTTGTCTTACCACTGTTAGGGTTACCTGCTAGTGCTATCTTCATTAACTAATCCTCCTAAATATATTTCTTTCTAGATGTGTTAGTTTGTGCTAACACATCTACAAATAAAAATCTGAAATAATAAAATATTAAATCAGATTAATATTGCATCTGCAAGCTCTGCATCTATACTGTATCGCCCGTCCTTAATTGCAACTACAAAGGTATCGCTTAGCTTAGATACTACTGTTATATCCTCCCCCGGATAACAGCCGAGTGAGAACAAAAACCTTCGTATCTCATCCTCGTTTGTGGCTATCCCACTCACTACATATTTTTTAGATAACTCTGCCGATAAAAGAGTGTTTTTTTCTGTTGATATCATCATATTTCTCCAAAGTTAGCAAAGGCTAACGCTATTACAAGTATACAGTTAGCGCGCTCTAATGTCAATACCTTTACGGCAATTTTTTAAAATATCTGTATATGCCATGCACCTGTGTGGATGTAGACCCACTTTCGTTTTTTTAGCAGTAGATAAATTAGAGATAAAAATCCCTACATAATTATTGTGAAAAACGTTAGGATATTGTTAAAACCCCAAAATTCCCGATTGACAATTTGCGCGCCTGTATGCTAGAATATATACTATATATTTATGTAAAAACTAAAGGGGTTGACAGCATTGGCAAATTTGTTTACAGTTTTTAGCAAGCAAGGCGAGTTTAACGCCGCTTGGTTTATTTGTCAACCCTTTTCTAGGAAATCTCATACAAAGCAAAATGCTATTTTTCGTATCTGTTAAAGATATGCAAGATAGCCATTTTTGCGTTTAATCACATTTGTTATCGGCATTAAAAATAAAATCGGAAGTTGGAGTTATTGTGGAAAAGAGGAATTTTAAAAATAAAATAATATCGGGTGCGCTGGCGCTTGCAA
>CAYJOX010000187.1:3592-3838 GCA_964371915.1 uncultured Oscillospiraceae bacterium | reverse complement strand
ATGAGCATTAAGATTGCAATTGTTGGAGCAACAGGCATGGTAGGCAGAACATTTTTAAAGGTGCTTGCCGAACAAAAGATTGAGGGCGCAGAATATACAATGTTTTCATCTGCCAAAAGTGCAGGTAGTGTAATAAATTTTTTAGGCAAAGAGCATATCGTTAAAGAGCTATGTGAGACAAGCTTTGATGAGGGTTTTGACTATGCACTTTTTTCAGCCGGTGGCTCTACAAGCGCAAAGTTTGCC
>CAYJOX010000187.1:3026-3582 GCA_964371915.1 uncultured Oscillospiraceae bacterium | reverse complement strand
AACTGCTCTACAATTCAGGCTATGTTACCACTTAGTGTTTTGCACCGTGAGTATGGCATAAAACGTGTTATCTACTCAACATATCAGGCGGTTTCTGGTGCCGGTGTAGGCGGCGTGAGTGACCTTGAAGGTGGTCGTGAGGCGGCTGTTAACGGGAAAGACTTTACACCTGGTAAATTTCCTCACCCGATCGTAGATAACTGTATTCCGCATATCGATGTATTTCTTCCAAACGGCTATACAAAGGAAGAACAAAAGATGGTGGACGAGACACATAAAATTCTTGGCGATGACAGTATTGCGGTAACGGCAACCTGTGTTAGGGTTCCGGTAACAAACGGCCATAGCGAATCTATCAACATTGAGCTTAAAAAGCCTTTTGAACTATCAGATGTTATTGGGCTAATGCAGGATGTTCCGGGGCTGATAGTATCGGACAACCCGGCAGAGAACCTCTACCCTCTTGCAAAGACAGCCGATGGATTCAACGAGGTGATTGTAGGGCGTATCCGCCGTGATGAAAGTGCCCCTAACTGCCTTAACATGTGGGAAGTAG
>CAYJOX010000187.1:0-3016 GCA_964371915.1 uncultured Oscillospiraceae bacterium | reverse complement strand
CGATAACATTCGTAAGGGTGCAGCAACAAATGCGGTAGAAATTGCAGTTATGATGATAAACGGCAACAAATAATAAATAGCTGCATATAATAAACAGAGAAGCAATTATAGGGAGTTTTGCATATGAAAGATCAAATTTTTCGCGGTAGCGGTGTAGCCATTGTTACCCCATTTAATTCTGATGGTAGCGTAAACTTTGAGGAGTTTGCAAGGGTAATAGATTTTCAGGTAGATAACGGAACCGATTGTATAGTGGTTTGTGGAACTACAGGTGAAGCATCATCCATGAATGATGAAGAGCACCTTGCCTGTATAGATTTTTGTTACAAGCATGTTGCAGGCAGAATACCGGTTGTTGCCGGTGTTGGATCAAACGATACACGCCATGCAATAGAGCTAACCACTGCTGCTGTAGATATTGGTGTTGATGGCCTATTACATGTAACACCTTACTACAATAAAACAAATCAATCGGGGTTAATTAAACATTTTAGTATCTGTGCCGAGGCGGCAAAGGGCAAACCTGTGATACTATATAACGTTCCCTCAAGAACCGGAATGTCTATTGCCCCCGAGACATATCTAGAGCTATGTAGCGTTGATAATATCGTAGCAACAAAGGAGGCCTCTGGCAATATCAGTGCAATTGCAAAAACAGCATCCCTTTGTGGTGATAGGCTTGCAATCTACTCCGGTAACGATGACCAGATACTTCCCTTAATGTCCCTTGGCGGTATCGGTGTAATATCGGTACTTGCGAATGTTGCACCTAGGCAGACACATGATATCTGTGCCGAATACCTAAATGGCAACTATGCAGAGGCCGTTAAGCTTCAGCTTGGAATGATGGGCTTAATTGATGCAATGTTCTGTGATGTTAATCCAATTCCGGTAAAGGCTGCAATGGTGGCTATGGGTTATAATGTAGGTGAATGCCGCCTTCCGTTAGGCACCCTTAATGCTAAAAATTTAGAATTTGTTAAAGAGGAAATAAAAAAGATTTTATGATAAGACTTTTAATATCCGGTTTTAGTGGTTTTATGGGCACCGCAGTAAAGAACCTAGCTTTAAGCAACCCAAATTTTAATGTAGTAGGCGGAATAGACAGAGTACCCTGTGAGGGGTATTCTGTCTATTCGTCTTTTGATGATGTAGATATTAAGGCGGATGTAATAGTGGATTTTGGTGCGCCGGCACTAACCGATTCCCTACTTGCATACTGTGAGCGTACCGGTACACCGGCGGTAATATGCACAACCGGCCTTACCGAGGAGACAAAGCAAAAGATATACGATACTTCGAAAAATGTTGCAGTGTTTTACAGTGCAAATATGTCGTTTGGAGCAAACCTTGTTGCGAAGCTTGCAAAGAAAGCTGCCTCCCTACTTGCAGATAGCTTTGAGATAGAGATTGTTGAGGCACACCATCGCCGCAAGATAGATGCTCCCAGCGGTACAGCGCTTATGATGGCCGATGAAATAAAGGCGGTAATGCCCGATAAAGATTCGGTAGAATATTGTTACGATAGGGCTTCTCGCCGTACACCTCGCCCCGCAAACGAGATAGGTATTCATGCAATACGTGGTGGAAATATCGTGGGTGATCACGAGATAATGTTTATATCCGATAACGAGACGGTAACACTGTCGCACCGTGCCTTCTCGAGAGAGGTGTTTGCCTTTGGTGCATTAAAGGCGGCAGAGTTTTTATATGATAAACCGGCCGGGCTATATAGCATGAATAACATAATAAGTTTGGATTAAAGATGTTTAAAAAAGTACTATCGCTTTTAATAATTGCTACTGTGCTTTTATCCTCCTGTGAAAGGCGAGAGATACCGGTAGCTAGTTCATCATCCCTAGATATGGTGGCGGATTCATCCTCCACACCGGAAAGTATCCCCGGAGAAACATCACCGGAGCCAAAGGTGGCTACAGTTATAACGGCAGGCGATAATCTAATACATGCAGCTCTTTATATGGATGCGCAAAAAAAATCGGACGATGGCGGCTATGATTTTAGTAGCTGTTATGCCGAGATATCCCCACTTATACAATCGTACGATCTTGCATTTATTAATCAGGAGAGCCTTGTTGTAGAGAGTTTAAGCCCGTCACACTACCCAATGTTTGCCTCTCCCCCCGAGATTGCAGGCGATGCGTATGATGCAGGGTTTAGATTTTTTAATCTTTCTAATAATCATAGCTACGATAAAGGTGCGGTCGGAATAGAGGATACATTAAATTTTTGGCAGACAAAGATGCCTGATGATATAGCCATAACCGGCTTTTATAATGAGGAGATTACCGGATATACTCCATATACTGTAAACGATATTGAGTTTGGCTTTTTAGGGTATACACAGCATACTAATGGGTTGCCAACACCGCAAGATGCCATAGCGTCGGTTATCTATACCGATGACCTGGAGGCGATGGAGCGGCAGATTATAGAGGCCCGTAACGAGGTTGATCTACTGGCGGTATCATTACATTGGGGGGATGAAAATAGCCATAATGTTGCAGAGTATCAGCGGCAGCTTGCCCAGTGGCTATGTGACCTAGAGGTAGACGTTATTATAGGTCATCACCCACATGTGCTGCAACCGATAGAGTGGTATGAATCGGCTAATGGACATCGTATGTTATGCATCTACTCTCTTGCTAACTTTTTATCAGGGCAGGATGAGCCTCCTAACTCAACCGGCAGTGTAGTATCATTTACCGTAACGCAGGATGAGGGGCAGAAAGCCTACATATCAGATGTTGTTGCACACCCTACAATCGTACACTCCGAAGCAGGGTTTACAAACTATACAGTTTACATGCTACAAGACTATACCGAGCAGCTAATGGAACTAAACAACATTGCACGCTCCTACAGCAGTTTTACAGTTGACTGGGCATGGGAAAGTTATTTTGATAATACACCGCAAGAATTTAGGGTCGAGAGGCCGATATAACGTTAAAAGAGGCTATGCAACACGCATAGCCTCTCATATTATATTAACTAAGGT
>CAYJOX010000186.1:0-3850 GCA_964371915.1 uncultured Oscillospiraceae bacterium | reverse complement strand
GTGGCTGTCACCCGGGGTTTTTATGTTAAAGGCAAGTGTCACCCCCTCATAGGGCTGAATCTTAAAGACAAGCACATTGGGTTTTTCCTGCCCCTCTAACTTTTTAAAGGTGATGATAACATTCATCTCCCTTGTTGCCATCTTCTTGCCGGTTATTACATAAAAGGGAACATCCTGCCATCTATCGTTATCTACAAAAACCTTGCAGGCGGCAAATGTCTCGGTTATAGAATCGGGGGCAACATCCGGCTCGGTTAGATAGCCGCTATAACGTGCAAGTAGTAGGCTATCCTCGATATTAAGTTTCTCGGGTGGGCGCAGGCAGTTGAAAACCTCTGATTGCTTCTGCTTTAAATCTGAATCGGTTTGAGGTGGTTCCATTGCAATAAAACTAAGAAGCTGCATCAGGTGGTTTTGTACCATATCTTTTAGTGCGCCGGCATTATCATAGTATTTGGCACGAGTTTCTACCCCAACCTCCTCGGTAGCTATGATACGAATATTATCTATACTTTGCCTGTTCCAACAGCTTTCAAATAAAAGATTTTTAAAGCGTATGGTAAGAATGTTCTGTATCATCTCCTTGCCGAGATAATGGTCTATACGGTAGATTCTATCTGCTCCGAAATACTGCTCTAATCGTTCGTTAAGGCGCATTGCATGTTGTGGTGTCTCCCCAAACGGTTTTTCAATTACAAGCTTGGGTGAGCCGGAACAGCTAAGTGATATAATCCCCTCGGTTATAACCTCGAAAAACTGTGGTGCAACGGCATAGTAAAATAAAGTATCATCCTTTTGATGGCTACAAAAGTGCTTTGAAAGCCGATCGTACTCCTTTAAATTTGTAAAATCCATCTTAAAATATGTAATGTTGCTTGCAAAGTTAAGAAACTCTTCATCGGTATAATCTAACCGTGCATATCGTTTAACCCATTTTTGCACTATCTCTATGTATGCCGCATTTTCGTAATCTCTGCGCCCGATAGCAATAATGCTGTAGTTATTATCTATCCTTTTACTTGTGTAAAGATTATATAGTGCGGGCATAAGCTTGCGGTAGCATAGGTCGCCCGTGCCGCCAAATATAGTTATATTATTTGTTGCTCCAATCATAGTGGACTGCCCCCTCCCTATCATTTAGTATAAAGGTGTGTGCACCAAAAAAGTCTCGCTGTGCCTGTATGAGGTTTGCTCCACACTGCTTGTTGCGCAGCTGGTCTATATATGTTATTGCTCCGCAAAGCACCGGTACCGGTATTCCGGCCGCAACCGAGGTAAGTACAACATGGCGCAGAGCGGGTAGCGATTTTTCGATCCTTTTTAGCATTTTTGGGTGAAGCAGGAAGTTGCTAAGAGTTTCATCGTCACCATAAAGCTCCATTAGAAGCTCTAATAGTTCTGCCTGAATTATACAACCGGCCCTAAAGATCGAGGCTATCTCCTTAAGGTTAAGCTCCCAGCTATATCTATTAGATGCATCTTTCATCTGTGCAAAGCCCTGAGCATAGGCAACAAGCTTTGCAAGGAAGTATGCATCTAAAAGCTCGCAAGTATCGGGTGCGCCGGTTGATGCACAGCTAGCCGGTGGGATAGCCGAGAGAACCTCGCGTTCCTTTGTAAGGTTGGATGTTATTCTTGCCTGCACCGCCGCCTCGATTAGTGAGACATTCTGCCCCTGCTGTGATGCATCGGTCACCGTCCAGCGGCCGGTGCCCTTTTGGGCTGCTTTATCAACTATACTGTCTACAAGATAGCCATCGCCATAGCGTTCCTTTGTAACTATGCTGGATATCTCTACAAGGTAGCTCTTAGCCTCGGTTTTATTCCAAGCGTCAAATGTTTTTGAAATTTCATCGTTACCAAGCTTTGTAACCTCCTTGAGGTAGAGATAAACCTCGGCTAGCATCTGCATATCGGCATACTCTATTCCGTTGTGCACCATCTTTACATAGTGCCCGGCACCGCCCGGCCCTATGTATCGGCAGCAAGGCTCACCATTCTTTTTGGCGGAAATAGTCTCTAGGAAAGGGGCGATTAAGTGATAATCATCCTTATCGCCGCCCGGCATTATGCTCGGCCCCTTTAATGCTCCACTCTCACCTCCGGAAACGCCCACGCCGTAAAAGTGTACACCCTTTTGCTTCATGAGCTCTTGGCGCCTTTCGGTGTCTTTGTAGTAGGCGTTTCCGCCGTCCATCAAAACATCTCCGGGGGATAAAATCTCCGAGAGTGTCATGGTCATACTATCGGTGGCTGCGCCGGCAGGTAGCATCATTATAATTTTTTTAGGTAGTTCAAGAGAGGAAACAAAATCCTCTAATTTTTCGTATCCGCTAAAATTACCGCCTGCTTCGCTTTTAAGAGCGCATGTTGTCTCGTAGCTACGATTAAAGCCCGCTACCTTAAAATCACGGCTTAATAAATTTTTTGCGAGTGCCTTTCCCATAGTCCCCAGGCCTATAACACCAATCTGATTATTCATCTTTTTGTCTCCTATTTCACTAATATCGAAACGCCTTGTGGTATCTTTACGGATGAACATTGCTCTGTGATAACTCCATCCTCTATACGTAAAGATAAAAGCTCATCGCTGTATCTGTTTGCTACCAATAAAAACTTATCATCTGCCACGTTCAGAATATCACGTGGATGATCGCCCACCAGTTTAAAATGTTGTGCTATAGTAGGTGTGCCTTTGCCGATATTAACCGATGTTATTAAATTAACTGCCCTTGTAGAGATTAGCAGGCTCTTATCTGTGTTACACAGACGAATTGCAGCCGTGCCCGCAACATTTTTTTCCTCTTTAGGTAAGATAGATATCCTAAATTTCTCGGTTAATCGGCCGCCTTTTACCTTAAAACAGTATAGTTCGTTGCTAAGCTCGGTTACAAGGTATAATGCTCTTTTATCGGTTGAAAGCACCCCGTGCCTCGGCCCTGACCCTAGTGCAAAAGGTATCCTGCCTAAAATATTCAGATCATAATCCAATATATAAAGTTTGTCAAAAAGCAGTGCAGGACCGGCCAACATACCGCCAATATCTATAACCTGGTGGCAGCCGGCATTTTTTCCTATGTTAACTATATTTTTAAGGGTAAGCCTTTGGTTTATAAAAGATAGCCTTGCAACGGTGCCGGCGCTATAGTTTGCTGTGTATATATCTTCGTTTATGGCAGCTATATGGCAGGGGGGATTTGGGTCGAATGCTACTGCATCGGTAATCTCACCGCCATTAGCACATATTGCAACCCCATGGTTGTTATGCTCACCATATACCGAGTAGATCGAACCATCCTTTCCGGCTACAATATATTTTGAGTTTTTTATAGGGCTGAAAAGCTTTGCATCATCTAAAATGCCGCTATTTTCATCTAGACAAAAGCTGTAGATGCCCTCGCCGCCGCCCTGAGAATAGCTTCCAACATATCCGGTAAGCATAAACACCTCAAAAGATATTAGTAACTATTATCATTATAACAGGGGTTAGATAAATTATCAACCGAAAAACCCTTTTTGTTGCAACAATGGTGTACAAAAAAAACATCGATAGGCAACAGTTGTTATGCAACCAGACAAAATAACTGCAAAATTAAGTTCAAATCAAATATTTTTGATTTAAGTGTTGACAAGAGTCTTTAATGGCTGTATAATAAACACATCAAATAATTTTGATTTGAAAAGGGGCTTATGGAAACAATTAAAACAGGATGGGATTTTTTTCAAAACCAGATACTAGGCATGAAATGGTTGAACGATCTCGTCGGAAACATTCTATCGAGCATGGGGCTTGATATCACCGCTAGAGTAGGCGGTAGTGTACAGTTTTTTATCTATGATGTTATCAAGA
>CAYJOX010000185.1:0-3853 GCA_964371915.1 uncultured Oscillospiraceae bacterium | reverse complement strand
CAGTGTTAGCACCAGTACTTATTGTATTTGGTATGGTGTTTAGCCTACAGGATGGTATCGATTTCGGCAAAATTATGAATTTTTTCGATCCCCAGAGTATCGCTATTACAATTGGCGGTACTATTGCCTGTCTGCTTCTATCGTTCCCGGCAAGTAGCCTTGGAAAAATATTTAAACATATACTGATACTGTACAAGCCGCAGAAATATAATCCGCTTGAGTACATAGACAGTATTGTTGATTTTGCTAAAGAAGCCCGAAGTAAGGGTCTTTTATCACTGGAAGATAAGCTTAACCAGACAAAGGATGTTTTCCTTAAAAACAGCTTAATGCTTGTTGTAGACAGTGTTGATCCCGAAAAGGTTAAGGAGCTGCTTGACAGTGAACTACAGTATCTTGATGATAGGCATGCAAGAGACAGAGCTTTTTACGAAAAGGGCGCGGCCTATGCACCGGCTTTCGGTATGATCGGTACCCTTGTAGGCCTTGTTAACATGCTTCAAAACATGGGTAATCCGGACGATATCGGCCCTAACATGGCGGTTGCACTGCTAACTACACTTTACGGTAGTATCTTTGCGAACATCTTCTTTGCACCACTTGCAACAAAACTTGCGGTTAGGCATGAGGAAGAATATCTCTGTAAAATGCTTATTGCCGAGGGGGTACAGGCAATTCAGGCAGGTGAGAACCCCAAATTTATTGCCGAGAAATTAATGCTACTTCTACCCGCAAGCATAGGCAAAAAAGGTGGGAAGAAAGGCAAAGGCGGAGATGCCGCACCGGCCGAATAACATTAGATAGCTATGGAAAGGGGGGAGTAATATGGCAAGAAGGAATAAGTCCGGCGGCGGAGGTGGAGGCGATAATGATTGGTTAAATACCTATGCCGACATGGT
The DNA here is from genome assembly GCA_964371915.1 of uncultured Oscillospiraceae bacterium. Lineage (GTDB taxonomy): Bacteria > Bacillota > Clostridia > Oscillospirales > Ruminococcaceae > CAYJBH01. The sequence goes on along the minus strand of CAYJOX010000185.1, from coordinate 2,954 downwards.
TACCTTGTTGATGTGCTTCTTTGTGTTGCTGTTTGCTTCTTCTGAGGTTGATGCAGAAAAGTATGAGATGATAGTTAAATCTTTTGCACGAACGGATGCCGAAACGGCTCAGGTAATATTAACCCCGGAGGGTGAGGGGGAAGATATGGCGTCAAATCAGGGTGAGGGAACAATGGTTCCGGACGAAACCCTGAACCCGGATACTTCAAACCAGCTTCCGCAAACCATGGAAGATTTATACGAATATCTTCAACAGTATGTAAGTGAAAATAATCTAGAAGGAAGTGTTCATATAGAAAAACAGGACAACCTAGTTTTCGTAAGATTTAATGACAATATATTCTTCCATCCTGACCAAGCTGTTCTGCTTGATTCGGCAATTCCAATAATAGAAACAATAACGCAGGCACTTGTATCGGTTAACGATGAGATAGCTAACATCAGGATAAATGGATACACTGCACAGGTGGATGGTCCATCACTTGTAAACGATAGGATACTATCTTCAGATCGTGCAAATGCAGTTGCCGGTGTCTTTGATGATGCAGGCATACCGCCGTACAAGACAATTGCTATAGGTTATGGTAAAAATTACCCCATAGCCGATAACTCAACCGAGGAGGGTAGGGCTCAAAACCGAAGGGTAGAGCTTATGATAATAGGAACCGGATTTGACCCGACAGATCCAGAGGCACTTGCAGCTATTACAGCGCAGGGGCTGGATCCGGCTTTCCACTACGATAATACAACACCTACAGATTTTGGGGAGGGCGGCACAAGTTAACAATGGAGTGTATTTTATATGAAAGTGAGGTGGTGTATAGTTGGCAGAGGTTCTATCACAACAGCAGATAGACGCACTTTTAAAGGGCATTGATGAAGGTACAACAGAAGAAATTGTTGAGGAAACCGTAGGCACAGGGCCGGATAAACGAAAGGTAAAGGACTACGATTTTAGGTCACCAAAAAAGTTTACCAAAGAGCAGCTAAGGTTAATCGATAATCTTCATGAAAACCTATCAAGACAGCTATCAACTTATTTTTCCAGTATACTACGCACCTTTAGTGAGGTTAAGGTTCTACAGGTTGAGGAACAGCGATATTCAGAGTTTAATAATGCGTTACCAGACAGTACATTGTTAGGTTTAGTAGAGCTAAAACCTGAAAATGAAAATCTGGATGAGATGACTACTATTATGGAGTTTTCGAATGGTGTAACCTATACTGTAATCGATCGATTACTTGGTGGCACGGGAGAAAACAGTGGGGTTGACAGGGATTTTACCGAGATAGAGCTTAACATTATGAGAAATGTTATCTCGAAGATGACCTTTTATATTCAGGAGGCATGGGGAACATTACTTCCAACCTCGGCAAAACTTGCTTCAATCGAGACAAACCCGCGCCTACTTCAGCTTTTCTCTCCTGAGGACATTGTTGTTATTGTACTGTTAGAGCTGAAGGTTAACACAACTACATCTGCAATATCCATCTGCCTGCCGGCAACAAGCCTAGGCGAGTTGATGGGAGAATTTGTTCCAAAATATATAAGGGGTGGCTCAAAATCCAAGATTGTAGCGGAGCGAGAGTTAAACAGAAAAGAGAATATTGAACAGGCGCTATCCTCGGCGGATATTGATCTTTGTGTGGTATTCGATAAGCTGGAATTGGAACTTGTAGATGTTTTAAGGCTTCAACCTAACGATGTTATACAGCTTAAAAAACCACTTTCAGGTGATGTTGACATCTTAATTCACAATAAACCCTACTTTCAAGGGACATTGGGTTTAAGCAAAAACAACAAAGCAGTAAGAATCAATAAAGTATATTAGTAAGGGAAAGAGTATGGCAGGAGAAAATATGTTATCGCCAATGGAAATTGACGCTATTGGTGAGGTGATGAATATCAGCATGGGAAGTGCTGCTACGGCTGTTTCTACCATGTTGGACCGGCAGACAATAATCACTACTCCGACAGTAACTGTTATGAAGATGGCGGATATTGATTATACCGATCTTGAGCCGGCAATGATTGTCAAGATTGTCTATGTAGAGGGGCTAGACGGCTCTAATGTTATGGCATTTAAACAATCGGATATGCAGCTTATCCTTAACCAACTTATGGGAATAGATGAGCCACCAAGTTCGGATTTTGTGTTTGATGAGCTAAGCATAAGTGCAGCATGTGAGGTTATGAACCAGATGATGGGTGCCTCGGCAAGTGCCCTATCTGATTTTTTATCTATGCGAATAGATATATCACCTCCCACGGCAACGGTGATGGATGAAGAGAACACCTTTAAAGGTGCCCTTGGAATTTCTGATGAAGAAACTGTTGTCAGTATCAACTTTAATTTAGAGATAGTAGGTATAACTCAAAGCCAGTTTATGAGTGTGCTTACAGTGGATCTTGCAAAAGAGATAATTAATAAATTCATGGGTGGAGATGATACGGTTTCTCTCCCAAAGGAGGAGGCGCCACAACCGGCCGCAGCCCCTGCAGGGCAACCTCAACCGGTATACCCGATGGAACATCAACAATCAGCAGCAATGCCACCATCGGTCGGAAATTCAGCGCAGTTAGTCACCAATGTGCCACCAAGGGCAACTGCACCACCGCCCTCGGAAATTCATCCGGCACAATTTCCATCGTTTGATCAAACACAGGGTGCACTTGAAGTACCATCCGGAAACATCAACCTACTGATGAATGTTCCGCTGACAATAACCGTTGAGATAGGCAAAACCAAACGCAAAATTAAGGACATTATGGAGTTTGCCCACGGTACAGTACTGGAACTTGAAAAGCAGGCAGGTGCACCGGTAGATATAGTTGTAAATGGCCAACTTATGGCTCGTGGGGATGTTGTGGTAATTGAAGACAATTTTGGTGTCAGAATTACCGAAATTCTCAATGTACAGGACGTTATTAACAATCTTCAGAACAACATATA
>CAYJOX010000184.1:0-3879 GCA_964371915.1 uncultured Oscillospiraceae bacterium | reverse complement strand
GTACGATGATGTGCCGACAGATAAACGCTTTTTTTCAAAGCAAGGTTGTCGAGAAAAACACCGATTTATATATCGATGAACTAGCGGTATTAAATACGGTGAGAGGTCAAGGGATAGGGACAAAGCTTTTACAACATGCCTTTTCCATGAAAAGCTTTAACGCCTACTATCTGGAGGTATTATCAAAAAATACAAACGCAAAACGCCTTTATGAACGGCTTGGTTTTAAGGTTTATAAGAAAGATTATCTTTCACCCATTCGATTGTTGGGGCATGGCTACTCAATAAAAATGAAGGTTATAAAAGCCCAGTGAATTAACGCTGTTTCAGCTACTTTAACCAGCAACAATCTTAAGAGTTTATCGGAGCTTAAAAATGAGAATTATTAGAGTTGTATCACTTATATTACTTGCAATATCGATATTTATTACCGCAGACCTGCTGTTAAATTTCCTTTCGGCTACTGTGCCATCGATGAATGATGGCATTATGTGCAGGAGTGTATTCAAGCCCTTTTTTAGCGAACAGTGGAGTTTAGAGGGCTTTTACAACGCTTTTGCTACTTCACTGTGGTTAACTACTGCTATTATTATTGAAAATATAGCCGTAGCAATTACGGTGATTGTTAAAAACCAAAAACAACTATAATCGACGGTATATGGTGGATATCTTGAAAGAACCTTTGTTGTCTCAGCCGAAGATACCCTCAACGGTGCTTTTTCTTATGGCTCACCTTAATACTATCTGCTAAATTGGGGTCTCATGGCGCAAGGTATTTGTAGTTATGTTTGTTTAGAGCTATATTCCTCAAAAGCGACCATAATAAGTTCAACTGCCTTTTGGGTGCTAACCACCGAAGTATCAATGCAAATGTTGTAGTTATCAACAGAATTCCATGTTTCACCGGTTACAGATTTATAATAATCTGAACGGATTTTATCAATCTTCACTATCCCCTGTTCCATTTCCTTGGCAGATTTCGCTCTATCCTTCGGGGCTTTTTCATAGCACCGATTAATTCTTGCATTCATATCTGACGAATAGATAAAAACTGTAAATGGTTTACTATCTTTCAAGATATAATTTGCACACCTGCCGATGATTACAGAGTTTCCATTTTGGGACAGCTCTTTTAAAACTGTGTTTTGAGCAATTTTAATTTTATCCTCAAGTGACTGTGAATATTCAGAAAAACTATTCACAAATATTAGTGGAATATTTCTTGAAACCGAAGTTTCTCCATATTTTTCAACATAATTTGCATTGATTTCGCTTTCTTTTGCAACTGCCGTGAAAATTTCTTTATCATAATATGCAAATTCAAGTTTATCTGCAAGTCTTTTTCCAACCTCTCTACCGCCACTACCAAATTGCCGGTTAATTGTAATAATTTGATTTTGTTTAACCACTTCGATCGGAGTACTATTGCTGTTATCGATTTCGCCGGCAAGCTCAAAACCTTTCTTTGCAAGAATAACTGCAAAAATTTCATTGATAACTGCCGCCGCTGCTATTGTCCCTTGAACTATTACAGCCGAATCACTGTCGAAGGTGCTTAGCGATGTAACGGCCATACCCGTGAAAATCAGCGACACACCTGAGTGTGGTAAAAATGTTAGGCCTAGATATTTTCGAATGTTGCTTGAGGCACCCGAAACTTTTGCTCCAAGATATGTGCAGAAGTACTTTCCAAGCCCTCTTGCAATGATATATACAAAGGTTAAAGCACCGGCACTAAAGATTAATCTGTAATCGAGTGGTGCCGATAGGTTTAATATCATAACAACAAGCCCAATCGATACAACAGGGGCAACAGAGGAACATATCTTTTCCATTTTTTCTTCTGTTACTTTGTTTGTAATCATTGTGAAAAGCGCCATTCCGATCAACATATAGTTCATCGAGGGAGCCGGTAAAACATAGTTATCAACGGCAAAAGATACAATATAAGAGCCTACAATAACAGCTAATGTAATCGGTGTATATAGTTTTTTATTATCCGTTTTATTATATATAAACCCAGCTATCTGCCCTAAAACTATACCAAGTAAGATAGGAGCACCAACACTTATAACCACCATTAATAATGGCGATGTAGCCTCTGCTGTACCCATCGATGCAATTAACGCATTTATTGTAAAAAATACAGCTATCGCTACAACGTCGTCCATAATAGCGGCTGGAATTAAAGTTCTTGTAAGCTCACCCTTTGTTTTGTATTCGTTTACGATAGATAGCGATGGGGCCGGTGCAGTTGCAAGTGCAATTCCGCCAAAGATTATAGCGACATAAAGTGGAATATTCATAAAGTAGAAGAGTGTTCCGAATACTAAAGTTACAACCACAAAGGTTCCGAGCGACTCAAAAAGAGTAATTGTAAGCACCTGTTTTCCGTATGCTTTTATTTTCTTTATTACGAGCTCTTTTGCAAATAACAAACCTACCGAAAGCTCAAAAAGCTGGGACATAACATGATACCAATGAGAATTTGTAAGCTCTAACGACAACAGATTTAACGCATACGGCCCAAGTACCATGCCTGTAATCAAAAATCCTAAAATTGCCGGCAATTTAACCTTGCCTACAAGCTTTCCTGCAATTATTGCAGCAGCAACCGCCGCAACAAGCCTTATAATCAAAAAAAGTGTTTCCATATCTATTCCATATCCTCTTTTAATCCATTAATAAATATTGTTGCTATTCTAAGAATAGCTTTTCCCCGGTCATTGTTATTCTCATTTTCATCAAATGTTTGTGCAGCTATGGCTGTATGATTTTGCAATAAGGAAATAAAGGTTAAAATATCTTCATGCTTCACTCCTTTTCCAAGAGGTATCTTACTAAGATATTTCATAAAAAGATTTAAATTTTTTTCTTTAAAAGTTCTTCTTATTTCAAACAGCTCCTCTGATAGGTGGTCGGGCTTTTTTGCAAGAATATTTAAAAAGAAAATTTTATACTGTGGGTAGTTATCAAAAAAAGTAATCCTTAACCTTAATAACTCCAGGGCTAAAAGTTCATTGTCATCGCCCTCTTTAAGATTTTCAGTTAAATACAAACTAAAATCCTCAATGCATTTCTTTGCACAGTGTAAATAAAGTTCATCCTTGTTTTTGAAATAATAGTATAAATTCCCTTTTGCAACACCGGCGCGGTTTGAAATCTGGCTTATTGAAGCACCCGAAAACCCATTATTATTAAATAAAACAATAGCACTGTCTACTATTTTGTTCATAGTTTCAATATTATTTTTTTGTTTGGACATAACCTCCCCCTACTTGAACGGTTGTTCAATTTTATCATTATACGCTAATTTGAACGATTGGTCAAGCGTTTTCAAGAATTTCATATTCTTTACATTGCTTTTGTGCTTTTGATATGGTACAATCTATTAGCTAAGGGTAAAAAGCAGCTTTACATTGAAATGAATTTTTAGAACGAGGTTATTATATGTTTAACAATAGTACACGAGAATCGGTAGTATCTCTTTAGGGAGACATAGTGTTCATCTTCCTAAAGAGTATCATTAAAGAACATTACAAATATGATATTATCGGAGAAAAGAAATGAATATTAGACAAGAAGAAACAAAGGATTATAAAGCGGTAGAAATTCTAGTTAAAGCCGCTTTTGAAGCAGCCGAACATACAGATGGTAATGAGCATAATTTAGTGGTAAAACTTAGAAAAAGTGATGGTTTTATAGCCGAATTATCTTTAATTGCAGAAGATAATGACGAAATACTCGGCCATATTATTTTTACTAAGGCAAAAATCTGTGATGTAACCGGACTTGCACTTGCACCACTTTCAGTTTCGCCACAAGCTCAACGAAAAGGTGTTGGCACTGCTTTGATGAAAAGAGGACACGAGATAGCAA
>CAYJOX010000183.1:0-3889 GCA_964371915.1 uncultured Oscillospiraceae bacterium | reverse complement strand
TCTATCATAAACTTAACCTGTGCCGGTACCCCTGCACGTAGGTTTTCGTCGGTACCATCTACCGATATCTTAACGCTAAAGCTACCCGATGTATCAACCGCTATCGGTGATATCTCGGTTATTGTTCCCATAAGCTCGGTAGTTCCGGTGGAATCGGTCGTGATTATCGCCTGCATTCCCTCGGTAAGCTTAACTACATCATAGCTTGCTACCGTGGTGTATATCTCTAAATTTGCAAGATCTTGCACCACACACACTGCGGCTGTACCCACGCTATCGCCCACATCGTAGTTAACCTCGGTTACTACGCCGGATATAGGGGCACGGATATAGGTATCGTCCAGCCCCTCCTGTGCATCGGCTATGCCCTCGTTAAGGTTATCAAGCTGCCTTGAGTTTGAGCTGTTTGTAGACTGTGCCTGTAATGTTTGTTGTGTAAGGCTGTTTTGAGCCTGTTCTATAGAGTTTAATAGCTGGGTCTCCTGTGTGGAGAAGGAGCTTAAAAGAGCCTGTGATTCGGCATCAAGTTTTGCAATCTCTGCCGAGATAGACTGTATCTTTGTCTGCTCTGCGGCCACATCGTTATATGCTTTTGTCGTAACATTAGTGGTATCAAGCTTATCTAAGGAGGAGAGCGCATTGTATGCATTGTTTAGCTCCGCCATATACATATCCGGCGTTGCGGTAGAGGAGGTTGCGGCCGCCCAGCTACTAAGAATTGCGGTAATGGCAGAGTTGCTTGCAGCGGTTTGTGCTGTAAGGCTGTTGTTTAAAACCGCCTTTTGATCGGCTATCTTCTGTTGGTCCGCAGTGTATGTTGCCTTAGCATCGTTGTATGCCGTCTGTGCATCGGTTACACTATCGGATGCCACGGCAAGGTTATGGTTTGTTATCGCGTTTTGGTTTGAGATATCCGTTTTGGAATCGGTATAGTTTTCCTGTGCGGACTCGATACTATCATAGACAGCCTCGGTATCCAGCTGCGCTAAAACCTCACCCTCCGAAACGCTATCGCCAACCGATACGTTCATGGCGATAATCTCTGAGCCGGTGGTGTTAGGTGTGCTTGTAACCATCACCATACGGCTATCTGTCGAGGAGGTCTGCCCCGATGCTACGATAACATTCTCGATATCCTGTAGCACAAGCGGAGTTACCGATGGTTGAGACATTAATGCCGTTACCTGGCTTGCCGCCGAGCTGATAAAGTTAACAATAAGTGCAATAATTACGATAATTACGGTAAGTACTATTAATAGTACCTTACGCCTTTTAATAAACCCCAGAACCTTTGACATGCAACTCCTCTTTCTTCAAACAAAAATGGCCGATATTAATTATATTATATCGGCCATTTAGGCTGTCGAAAAAGTTCGACAGCCCCGAGAGGGGATGCATCCCCTCCCGGTACCCTCCCCGACAAATGGCAATGCGTTGCCATTTGTCGATTGGTCAAATTCGCCGCACATGTCACCGAATTTGACATTTCAAGGTTTTTGTTGTTTTTTTGCTACTCTGATTGACCGATATTAATTATACTATATCGGCCAATTATATAAAACTGATGTGTAAAAACTATGAAATATTACAGAAATTTCGAGCTATAATTTGTAGTAGTCCACCGCACCTTCAAAAATCGGCATCGGTTTTGTTACCGGTAGGTTTTTGTATAGATGTGGTAGCATACGCTCACTATGGCCCATCTTGCCGTAAACCCTGCCACAGGGTGAGGTTATTCCCTCTACCGCCGCATAGCTTCCGTTAGGGTTAAAGGCGATATCCTGAGTTACATCCCCCTCTAGATCGACATATCTTGTTGCAATCTGCCCCTGTTTTGATAGCTTTTCAAAAAGCTCATCGTTACAGCAAAAACGCCCCTCACCATGCGAAATAGGCACCGAGTAGATCTCGCCTATGTTGCATCTAGATAGCCATGGCGTGTTTATCTGGCTAACCACAATCTCGGTCATCTTAGATTGGTGGCGGCCGATAAAGTTGTGTGCAAGTGTCGGGTTGCTCTCGATACGCTCACATATCTCGCCAAACGGCACAAGGCCAAGCTTTATTAGTGCCTGAAAACCGTTGCAGATGCCCAGCATTAAGCCATCACGGTTTTTAAGTAGGTCTGCTATCTGCTCACCTACCGATTGATTGCGTAGGAATGATGCTATAAGTTTAGCACTGCCATCCGGCTCATCACCACCCGAAAAGCCACCCGGTAGAACGATAACGTTACTAGATGCTATCTTCTTTGTAAGGTTCTCTACCGATTCCTTTACCGCCTGCGGGGTTATGTTACGCACAAGGAAAATCTCTGCCTCGCCGCCTGCACGCTCTACCGCCCTTGCGGTATCCAGCTCACAGTTCGTGCCTACAAACGATGGTATTAAGAAACGCGGCTTTTTACCGATAGGTGCACAGCTTGGTGGTTGCCAGCCCTTTTCGGCAGGTGGCACAAAGGGCATCTCCGCCTTTAGTTTTGCATTTTTTGGATATACATCCTCTAGAACATTATCGTAAAGCTCGAGGTAGGGCATTAGCTGCTCTGCCTTGCCGCCTACTATAGCGGTAAACTGCTCTATCGTTTTACCTATAAGCTTTGCGCCCTTAACCTCGATGCCGCCCTCTACCTCTAGGATAAACGCACCCACACCTGCATCCTCATAACAACTTAGATCAAAGCCTATACGGTTGCCGAGTGACATGTTAAATAATGTATGTGCAAGCCCTTTAAAGCCGGTAGTTGCGCCGGAAAGTATCTTTTTATCCTTTGCAAGCTGTGTTACGGTAGCGATAACCTCTTTAAGCGACTGTGCTACAGGGAGGTTATCTTTATATTCAGGTTTAAGTAAAAGAATATCACTGCCCGCCTTTTTAAGCTCGGGCGATACAAGGCTCTCCCCCTCACATATCGACATAGCGAAAGATATTAGGGTAGGGGGGACATCAAGCTTCTCAAAGCTACCGCTCATAGAATCCTTGCCACCGATAGCCGCAACGCCATAATCCAGCTGGGCAGAAAGTGCACCCAGTAGCGCCGCCGTCGGCTTACCAAACCTTGTAGCCGCACCGGAGGGGCGCTCAAAATACTCCTGAAAGGATAGATAGCATTCGTTGCCATATCCACCCGAGGCTGCAATCTTACAGAGCGAATCCACAACCGAAAGGTAGGCGCCGTGGTAGGGGCTTGCCTCCGATACATATGGGTCGAACCCATAGCTCATTACCGTCGCCTTTTTATGGTCCGGCAGGTAGGCGGCCATAACCTGTGAAGGTGTTTTTTGGTAGGCACCACCAAACGGCATAAATGCCGATACCGTGCCGATACTGCCATCAAACCTCTCACAAAGCCCACTCTTATCACATCCGTTAAGATCGGTAACGGCCGACCTTAAACGCTCAAAAAAATCTTGGTTGCTGTTATTCGGTAGCGGTGCAGGGTCGGCTATCTCTGCCTTTACACTGCGCTTTGCACCGTTTGTATCTAAAAAGCTACGTTTTAGCTCTAAAACCGTCCTGCCCTCGTACAGCATACGAAGTGTCGGCTCCTCGGTAATGGTGGCTATAATTGTAGCCTCGAGGTTTTCCTGTAGTGCATATTCCATAAAGCTCTGTGCATCGCCTTTTTCCACTACAACCGCCATGCGCTCCTGCGATTCGCTAATCGCAAGCTCGGTAGCGGACAGGCCATCATACTTCTTGGGCACTGCCGATAGCTCGATAGTAAGGCCGTCGGCAAGCTCGCCCACCGCAACGGCTACACCGCCTGCGCCAAAATCGTTACATCTTTTTATAAGTAGGGATGCCTTGGGGTTTGCGAACAAACGTTGTAGCTTGCGTTCCTCCGGCGCATTACCCTTTTGCACCTCTGCACCACAGCTCTCGAGTG
>CAYJOX010000182.1:437-3892 GCA_964371915.1 uncultured Oscillospiraceae bacterium | reverse complement strand
CCGCTTCCTCCGTATATAAAAAACACCAAAAGCAGGGAGGATCGTTACCAAACGGTATATGCAAAGCATCTCGGTTCGGCGGCAGCACCTACAGCCGGCCTGCATTTTACAGATGAACTTCTCTGCCAAATTAGGCAGAAGGGAGTAGTTGTTACCGAGGTTACATTACATGTAGGGGTAGGCACCTTTAAGCCGGTAGAGGCCGAGAACATTGCCGACCACAACATGCATAGTGAGTGGTATGAAATAGGCGTGGATGCGGCAAAACTCATCAACAAAACGAAGAGAGCCGGTGGAAGAATCATCTCGGTAGGTACTACAGCGGCAAGAACAATGGAAGGTATGTATCAAAAGTGCGGTGAGATTAAGCCCGGCTGTGGCAGTACCGATATCTTTATAACCCCAGGCTATGAGTTTAATGTAGTAGATAGCCTTATTACAAACTTCCACCTACCACAAAGCACACTTTTAATGCTTGTATCGGCAGCTGCCGGGAAGGATTTTATAGATAGGGCTTATAATATTGCAATAGGGGAAAGGTATCGCTTTTACAGCTTTGGCGATGCTATGTTAATACTATAAAGGAACCATGAAACAAATGTATAAACTAATAAAAAATGACGGTACTGCAAGGGTCGGTACACTTACTACCAAAGATGGTACTATAAACACACCTGCTTTTATGAATGTTGCCACGGCTGCAGCTATCAAGGGAGGGCTTTCGGCAGATGACCTTTTAGATATAGATTGTCAGGTAATGTTATCTAACACCTACCACCTACATATTAGGCCAGGGGATGATGTTGTTGCAGCTATGGGGGGGTTAAAGGGTTTTACCGGTTGGAACGGCGTCAGCCTTACCGATAGTGGTGGGTTTCAGGTATTTTCTCTCTCCTCACTTCGAAAGATAACCGAGGCAGGGGTAACATTTGCATCACATATAGACGGCAAAAGAATATTCATGGGGCCTGAGGAGAGCATGAACATACAAAAAAACCTTGGTGCAACAATCGCCATGGGGTTTGATGAATGTGTTGAAAATCCGGCAGGGTACGATTATGCAAAGGCATCTTCAGCAAGGACAATACGTTGGCTTACAAGAAGTCTTGAACACCATAATAAGATATACGAGGATGTTGAACCCTCAAAGCGCCAGCTCCTATTCGGTATCAACCAAGGGGCAACCTTTAACGACCTTAGGATCGAAAATGCAAAGCAACTTATTGAACTTAATTTTGACGGATTTGCTGTAGGAGGGCTTGCGGTAGGTGAAACCAAGGAGGTAATGTATGATATTCTGGACACCGTAACACCTATACTGCCTACAGATAAGATACGATACCTAATGGGTGTAGGAACCCCGGGAAATATAATCGAGGCAGTGGCAAGAGGTATAGATCTATTTGATTGTGTTATGCCGTCCAGAAATGCACGCCATGGGCATCTATTCACACATGACGGTGTTATTAACCTTAACAATGCAAAATATAAAACCGATAGTAGGCCTATAGAGGAGGGGTGCGGATGCCCGGCCTGTAGGAGCCATAGCAGGGGTTTTATTCGGCATCTACTGCGTGCAAAAGAAATTTTAGGGTTAAGGCTTGCAACACAGCACAATTTGTGGTATTATAATAAACTATTAGAGGAAATACGGTTATCTATCACAAATGGAACGTTTGAAGATTATCGAAAAACGAACGTCTTAAAATTTGATCATCGTATTTAGAACAGAATGTTAATGGAGATTTTTAATGGAAAATATTTTACTGCTTAGTGCTTCAACCGGCACAATGAGTACTATGGACATGGTTATTTCGATAGTACCATTTGCACTTATATTTGTTGCAATGTACTTTTTTATGATCCGCCCACAGCGGAAAAAAGAAAAAAATACTCAGGAGATGCGCAATAACGTAGCCGTAGGTGATACCATTACTACAATAGGCGGTATCGTAGGTATAGTTATAAGCATTAAGGATGATACAGTACTTGTGGAGACCGGTGCCGATAAAATTAAGGTTCGCTTTAAAAAGTGGGCAATCGGTGAGGTAGAAAAGTTAATAACTGAATAATGTCATAAATAATGAAATATCTCCATAGAATGAAGTAAACTGCTTCTTCTATGGAGGTTTTTATGTATAAAGGACATAAATCACGTTATTCACAAAACGATAACCTACTTATTCCAATAGCGGTATCGGTGGTTGGCTCATCTGTTATCTTGCTTGCCATGCTTGCGCTATGCTCCTTTGTGGCACTTTCAATAGACATATCGCCATCCTACATTACCCCGCTTGCAACATTGTCTATCTCGGTTGCTACATTTGCCAGTAGTGCAATATTTTCAGGCCTTCTCGGCAAAAACGGGCTTGTAATAGGTGCAATTATCGGCCTTATTACATTTGCATTGCTTTTTATCATTGCACTGCTGTATGAACTGCCATCGTTTACAGGCACAGGAGCAATTAAGCTGTTGCTGTTAATCCTTTCCGGTGCAGTTGGCGGCTATATAGGAATAATATTACGGGACGGAATGTCCCGTAGAAAAAAATAAAATAATATATTCGACATAATATACTTTTATATTCACAGATAAAGCCTTACCATATGGTAGGGCTTTAAATATTTCAGGAGGTTTAAATGTGTGAAATTGACTTTGGCAGGGTGGATAATACCCTGACAGTATATCTAAAAGGCGAGATCGACCATCACTCGGCAAAGAGCTTAAGTAGGCTGATAGATGCCGAGATTATCTGCAGCTCACCACAGCGTTGCGTGCTGGATTTTAGCCTTGTAGGTTTTATGGATTCCTCCGGCATTGGATTAATACTCGGAAGGCATAAACTTTTAAATTCTGCTGGAACAACCCTTAGTGTTGAAGGAGTTACCACCCAGGTAGAAAGAATTTTAAGCTTAGCCGGAATTACCGACAAAACACAGATAAAGGGAGGAATAATATCATGAAGATTAGAAACAGCACCAGAGTATCTTTTTTAAGTAGAAGCAGCAACGAATCCTTTGCAAGAAGTGTAGCCGGATCATTCTGCTCACAGCTTGACCCCACATTAGAACAGCTAACAGATATAAAAACTGCGGTTAGTGAGGCGGTTACTAACTGTATAATACATGGGTATCCTGACCGATTGGGGAACATAGTAATGACAATGGATATACTAGAGCCGGACATTATACGTATATCTATAGCAGATAGAGGGGTTGGCATAGCCGATGTTAAGCAGGCGATGCTACCACTATTTACTACCGGAAATACCGATGAGCGAGTTGGCCTTGGCTTTGCAGTAATGGAAACTTTCATGGACAAGATCAGGGTAACATCAAAACCGGGCAGAGGGACAAGGGTTACTATGAAAAAAAGCATCGAAAGCATATAGCTATGCAAAGAGATAAGGAGGTGCGCGACAAATTTATCGAGAAAAATCTTGGCCTTGTCCACT
>CAYJOX010000182.1:0-427 GCA_964371915.1 uncultured Oscillospiraceae bacterium | reverse complement strand
CACTAGCCGGGAGATTCAAGGGTAGGGGGGTGGAGTATGAGGAGCTTTTTGCGGCAGGCTCACTCGGGTTAATTAAAGCTTATGATAGATTTGACGAGAGCAGGGGGCTTTGTTTCTCAACCTATGCGGTGCCTGTAATTCTTGGCGAGATAAAAAAACTGTTTAGGGATGGAGGTACGGTAAAGGTAAGCCGCTCTTTAAAGGAGTTATCGCTTAAGATTAACTTCAAGCGAAATGAAATTGTATCTAAAACAGGTGTAGAGCCACCGTAACACAACTTGCACAGGAACTTGATTGCTCTCCCGATAACATTACCGAAGCCATCTGCTCCTCTCAACCGGCAATTTCCCTGTCTCCGGTATATGACGGCGATAATGATGGTAAGGAAATTGATGTTCCGGTAGATAACGAAGAATCTTTAATAGAG
>CAYJOX010000181.1:0-3931 GCA_964371915.1 uncultured Oscillospiraceae bacterium | reverse complement strand
TTGCCTTACCGGCTGGAATTTGTAGCTTTATATAGCCTATCACCTTTTGTGCCATCTTAAAAATCTCCTTGTCTTTTATGCAAATTTATGCTTTTTACAGCGGTTTAATTTCAGAAATATTCAGCTCTGCCGGGGTTGACCTACCAAACATGGAAACAATAACCTTCACCTTGCGGTGCTCTAGATCGATAGTTTCCACAACGCCGGTAAATCCTTCCATAGAACCTGCAACAACCTCTACAGTATCGCCAACCTTGTAATCAAGTGCAGTTTCTACCGTATCAAAGCATAGCTGGTCTACCTCGGTTTTGCTAAGCGGAACCGGTTTAGAACCCGGGCCTACAAAGCCGGTAACACCCCTTGTATTACGCACGATATACCAAGAATCATCGGTCATGTGCATCTTTACAAGTACATAGCTTGGAAAAAGTTTACGTTCTACACGTTTTTCCTTACCGTCCTTAATCTCGGTCATCATTGCGGTAGGAACCCTAACCTCCTCTATCATATTAGCGAGGCGCTTGTTCTCTATGATAGTCTCAAGGCTTTGTGCCACCTTATTCTCGTATCCGGAATAGGTGTGTACAACATACCATTGTGCTTCTTCCATAGGGTTAACCTCCCATCAATGCAAGGTCTAAAAGTAACTTCATAACCGTATCAAAGCCGAATAATAGTGTGCCTACCACGGCAACAACCACAAGAACGATACCTGTGTTTTTTATAACCTGTTTGCGCGAGGGCCACACAACCTTTTTAAGCTCGCTCTTTACATCGGTAAAATATTTTGCAATACGTTTAAAAAAAGCCTTTACTTTCGTTGCGAAACCCACCTTAGTGGCGGCTTGTTTTTCACTCATATTATTACTCCCTACTTAGTTTCGCGATGTGGAGTATGCTTCTTGCAAAAACGACAGTACTTTTTAAGCTCCAGCCTATCGGGGCTGTTCTTCTTGTTCTTCATGCTGTTGTAGTTGCGCTGCTTGCATTCGGTGCAGGCAAGGGTAATTTTTACTCTCATTATCTATCTCCTTTTTAGCGGTTGGTTACCGATATAATATCGGTACGACTCCTCCCTCTCTGTCGGCGGTGTGTGCAACGATAGTTGCGCACTTAAAAAAGACCACTCGTAAAGAGAGGTAGAATTACTATACCATAATGTAGGGCGGTTGTCAATAGTAAAATAGCTTTTTTATCTATCGCTATAACCCCCCTACCTCACACAGCTTAACAAGCTCACCCTGTGTTGTTCTCGCATATAGCTCTATCGTGGCATTATGGCTATCAAAATCGGCAGATAACTCGAACAGGTTCGCAGAAAAGCCTCCCCCCTCTTTATCTATGTCTACCTTGTAGCTAAGGGTTCTATCCCCCTGTGTTATATGGCAGTAGAGTAGGCTGTAGCGCTCCCTCTCCTGTGCCGGCAGCTCTCCCTCTATCAGATAGCTATCATGCTCGCCATACATCCGGTAGCTAAAATCGGTAATCGTTACACCGCTATCATAATCTACCGCCTCGGTTATATCGAGAGGTGCGCAGTACTGCACAAGATCGAACGTCTCACCCGATGGCTGCTCTATGCCCTCGATAAAGCTTACCGTAACATCCTCGTCTACATGCTCTTTAAGGTACTGATGTAGGATAGGTGTATAGCTGGATATCGTATTCTCGTTCTCGGTTAGAGAGAGTTGTAGGTTCCTTATCCCGTAGCTTTCCTGCCTATCAAACTTATAGGGCATGTATGCATCCCAGTGCCCTATAAAAAACAGGTTAGTGGGGGAATCGGTAGGCTTTGGCATCCATATTGGGTAGGTGGTTGCAGGGGTACTTAGATATCTTACCGAGAAGATGTAAGCATCATGCGGATTTTGTCCGATATAATCATACACTGCCTGTGCGTCTGCATCGATCGGTGTTTCGGAGCTATCGATATCGGCAAAGTTGTAGGTGATTAGATTAACTACGACAAGCTGGCCCCAGAAAAGAACAACCGTTATCATCATTACTGCCGATATTCTCGGTAGTGCCATTATCTCTGATACTCTCTTTGGTGCACCGCCCAAAGCTTTAAACGGCAGAAGTTTTGGCAAGCTTGAAAACTGCTCCCTATCGCCGCCAAAGAAAAAGGTAGAGAAAAGTGTTGCCGTGAATAGTAGAGAGTTTAGCACCCTATCGTTTATCCTGCCCGATATTAACAGATAGAGTATGGCCATGGCACAGATAGCCATATATATCCCTGTAGTGAGCAACCTTTTTCTATCGGCACAGATAGCTAGGGTGGCAAAAAAGACAAATAGATAAAAGAGAAAATCGTTTATCTCAAGAAAAAATTTGAACTGCCAAACAAGCTGTGGTGAGAATAGCTGCTCTGTATCAAAGGTGCTGTGCATATCCTTGAAAAAATCTGTGGTAAAATAATCGGTATCACAGATAAGCCAATCTATCGTAAGAGCCTTATAATCATTTTCGGTGATACCAAGGCTTGTATACTCCTGCTCTGCATCCTCGTATCTCGGGCGCTTAGAGTCATAATCCAATACATTGGCACGGGCGGTGTTATACTCTACCGCCTCACGCTCCTCTATGCTGTAACCTAAAGGGTATAGCAGGCCGAACAGTAGCACCAGCACGGCGCAGATAAGGGCAGTGCTGCCCTGTTTAAAAAGCTCTGTTATATAGCCTTTAAAACCTTTAAAGTTTTTCCTGTAAAATATTATTAACATAACCGCCACGGCACCAAAGGGCAACACCGTAAACGCCATTAAAAAACGGTAACAGGTTCCGAGTAACATTAATAATGTGCCGGCTATATATAGCGGTTTGTTGCCCTTGCCCATGTCTACCGCCTGCACGATAAGCAAAATGCCGGAGAGGGCGGCAAAGGAGGCCGTTCTTGTAAAGTTCATCTCGGATGCTATTGCAAGCTGGGTAAGTATGGCTATCGGCACACATAGCATTAAAAACAGCCGTGTAGAAAAGCGCAATCTTATAACATAAAACAGGGCGGCAAGTGATATAAATATGGTGAAAAGCTGGCCTACAAGCCACCACTCTATAACTGCAAAATCGGCATATAAAAACGAGAAAAAGGCGGTAAAAAATTTAGGGAAAAATACGGCAAAGTTGTTATCAGGGTGTGCTAATATCATGGCGGTGGTGCCATCGTCGTTTGTATCCCAGATAATATCATAACCTAAAAACATCGCCATACAAAGCGATGCAATGAGAAGTGAAATAGCTATATTTTTAATGGTTGCTCTTTTTTTCATCCCTTTAAACCTAACTAGATATTAACATAGATAATAGGTGGTTGTGTAAAACTCTCTGCAAAAAACAACCTAAGCTTTATGCTGTTATGGGTTACCTTTCGGATGAAAAGCAACCCATATTGCCGATGTTGAAGCTGTGCGACGCCGATGTAAATGATAGTCGAATTATAGCCTGATTTGCGGGCGAGTGCTCGCACGGCAATGCGTTATTTTTGTAGCTATATCTTTCGTTCTTTTTTCGCTGCACGCTTAAAGGTGTACATGCGTTTATCGGATAGGCGGTAGATATCGTTGAAGTTTTCATACTTTAGGATACCTTGCGGAACCATTACAACACCGTAGCTGATTGATGTTTCGTAGGGCTTTTGGTAGCTGGTTTGAATTTCCTTTACCTTGCGATAGCAGGAGAGAACCTTTTTCATGCACTCGTGCTCATCGTTCGTCTTTCCGACAGCCATGAACTCATCGCCGCCGATTCTTGCTACCGTATCCTCCCCGAAAGTTTGGGAAAGAATGTTTGCCACCTTTTTAATATAAAAATCGCCCTCATCATGGCCGTAGGTATCGTTTGCTATTTTTAGGCCGTCAAGGTCAAACAAGACTACAAAAAAGCCACATTTTTGATTTAGGAATATAGTAACGATATCCTCGATGGTGGAGCG
>CAYJOX010000180.1:0-3978 GCA_964371915.1 uncultured Oscillospiraceae bacterium | reverse complement strand
ACACTCAAGATAGTACCTTTTATCGGCACCATGCCCAAGGGAGAAATATTTTTTCGGAAAAACACCATTTTTTTCTATATAACTAATTAGTGTAGATTTATCCGGTACCGGCATCATAAAACCTATCCCTTTATCAGATAGTTCTCTTAGCTCCTCGTCGCCGTGTATGTAGTCTATAGTGGCACCCTTTATCTTTTCTGCAATATTTTCACAAACTGCATCAGCCGCCAAAACTGCAAGTGGATATTTAGTTTGGTCATAGTTTAAGGTGATATCTTCATCCGCTATTACAAGGTTAAGTATGCCGTTACCGTCTCCTAAAACCTCTTTTGCAGTTAGGCCTATATCATCCTTGCTTGCACCGAATAAAACCCTATGTATAGGAAGTACCGGTAGAGCATCGCTATATAGGTTTATGATCTCTACCAAACAGTATCTTGCGGGATGATTTTCAGCCGCCTCCCCTTGCTTTGCCTTAATTTCATTATATAGAGTTTTAGCAGCGGCAAGCGAGTGATTGCCATCGCCTACATAAAGCCTTTTAATCTGCTTTTGTAGCTTTGCAAATATATTAACATCGGTTACTTCGTACCCTTTTATGCTACCACCGCCCTGCTGTAGCTGCGTGGTGTATAGAAGTGGAAGATCTTGTTTAAAAACAGGTTCGATTATCTCTTTTTTTGCATCATCCAATAGCATTAATATATGTGGGCATTCCAGCGCCGAAAGTCTGCGCCCCTCACATCTTGCCGGAATTCTTGACATTATTGTATTTTCGGTAGGCAGAATATCGGCATTACTACCGTTAAACTCATACCTCTCAAGGTCGATAGCAACAACAATTCCCTGGCGTACCGAACCATCTGCAAGGGTTCGTTCTACCGCTATGGCCCCATCTACCTTACGGGTAAGCAGTACCTCAGAGTATCTGCGTGTAAGCTCCGGCAGATTACGAAGGCGCACCTTCTCCTGCTCTGAGTTTAGGTATATTTCCGGAAGGATTATATGTGCAGTCGATGGTCTGTTTTCTGCTAAACGCTCTACCTCCTGCCAATATTGCGGGTCACTTGTAAACTGGTCACAAGCAACTACCGCGTAGCTAAACAGGTCGGTGCCGAGATCCGGTAGTAATACCGTTGTTTTTTCAATTAATTTCATGTTTTATCCTATAGCTTAAAGCCTCTAAAGACTCTCTAATGTGTACATTCTCCACCTTGACATCATCATTTAGTTTTGCAAAGTTATAATGACTAAAGTTCCAGAAGTTTTTTATGCCACATTTTATTAACTCAGGTACCATCTGTTCAGCTGCCGATGTTGGTACACATAGAACCGCTACAACAGGGTTATGGTTGATGCAAAATTCGGACAACGTGTCAATATTAAGGCAGGTATATTCTTCAAGCTTTGCCCCAACTTTTTCCTCACTATTGTCAAATATTCCGATAAGGTTATAACCTTTCGCAACATTCTTTAGATACCTTGCTATCGCACTACCCAAGCTACCTGCACCTATCAAGATACAATCTAGTGGTGTTTCGGCATATATTCTTTGCTCAAGTTCTCTTTTAAGCTCATCTATCGGGTATCCGATGCCCTGACGACCAAGTCCACCCAAAAGGTTGAAATCCTGCCGCACCTGACTCGCAGTTGTTCCGAGTAGCTCTGCAAGTTCGCGAGAGGACACCTTTTTTACGCCCTCGCTCTCAAGCATGTTAACATACCTTAGATAGCGTGGCAACCTTCTTATTACCGGTATAGAGACCTTGTTGTTTTTATCCATCTATCTTACTTTTTACATATTCTGCAAATTCGTCACAGCTACAGCCGGTATCTCTGCCGGTTATCTTTATCTTAGCCTCACCATACATGCAGTCATCAAGTGCTTTTTCTAGTTTTTTAGCCTTTTCGGAATAGCCTATATGGGAAAGAAGCATTACAGAGGCACGTAGCATCGAACAGGGGTCTGCGTAGGCTCCTCTTCCCTCTGATACCATGCGCGGAGCACTGCCGTGAATTGCCTCAAACATGGCATAACGCTTACCGATATTGGCACTACCTGCCGTACCTACACCGCCCTGAAACTCAGCTGCTTCATCGGTTAGTATGTCTCCATAAAGGTTAGGCAGTACAAAAACCTGAAAATCTCTGCGGCGTTTCTCGTCTACAAGTTTTGCCGTCATGATATCTATATACCAATCATCGGTAGAAATTTCGGGGTAATCCTTCGCAATCTCGTTACAGAGCTCTAAAAACCTACCGTCGGTAGTCTTAACAACATTTGCCTTAGTAATTATTGATACCTTATCCTTTTTATTCGCCTTCGCATAGTCGAATGCTGCACGGGCGATTCTTCTTGTACCCTCATCGGTTGTAACGGTGAAATCTACCGATACACCACCCTCAAGTGCGACACCCTGTGAGCCTAGTGCATATGCACCCTCGGTGTTCTCACGGAAGAATGTCCAGTCTATTCCTTGACTTGGTACCTTTACAGGGCGTACATTTGCAAAAAGATCAAGCTCTTTACGCATTGCAACGTTTGCACTCTCGATATTGGGCATTCCGTCCCCGGCTCTCGGTGTAGTGGTTGGGCCTTTTAGAATAACGTGGCAGGCCTTTAACTCTTCAAGTACATCCTGTGGAATAGCAGCATTTTTCTCGATACGGTTTTCGATTGTAAGGCCATCAACATCTACAAACTTAACCTTGCCGGATTTAACCTCATCCGACAGCATGAAAGCTAATATTTCGGCAGATTTTTTTGTAATAATAGGCCCTATTCCATCTCCACCACATACACCTATTATAATCTGCTCTAGCTTACTGTAATCAACAAACTCGGCATCTGCCATGTTTGCCGCTCTATCTTGCTGTTGTAGTAGCATCTGTTTGAATTTCTCGGTTGCTTGTTCAATATTTAACATCTTAACCTCCTGTATTATACCCTTAAAACTCCACCACGAAGAATTATCTCACGCCCGCGCTGTGATAAGCTTACCTCCAGTTCTACCTGTTTACCGGCTACCGTAGCAGATATAGTTTCGCTTTGTAACCCATCATGTATTGCCGATAGTTCTAAAACATCACCTTCCTGTAAGGCATCGTAATCATCAGCATTTTTAAATGTTAGTGGCAAAATTCCGTTGTTAATTAGATTAGCGGTGTGTATTCTTGCAAAGCTTTTTGCTATTACCGCCCTTACGCCAAGATAAAGGGGTACTAACGCCGCATGCTCACGAGAGGAGCCCTGCCCGTAGTTAACGCCACCTATTATTATACTGTTAGCAAGCTCCTTAGCACGCTGTGCAAAGCTCTCGTCGCAAACCTTAAAGCAGTACCTTGATAGATATGGAACGTTTGAGCGGAAAGGCAGTATCTCGGCACCTGCCGGCATGATATGATCGGTAGTTATGTCATCACCAACCTTTAATGATATCGGAAGCTTTAGGGTATCCGGCATCGGCGGACATACAGGAAGTGGCTTTATGTTAACACCTCTTAGTATCTCACCTTCATTCGAACACTTGGCTGGGCTGATAAACATATTATCGTTAAGGTCATAGCCTCCCTTAATCTCGATCTCAGGGCCAAAATCCTTATCGGTTGCTCCGGTAATATAGCCGGCAATCGCAGAGGCTGCAGCCGTTTCGGGGCTAACTAGATAAACCTCGGCATCCTTAGTTCCGCTACGTCCTAAGAAGTTGCGGTTAAAGGTACGAAGGCTAACACCGCCGCCCTGTGGGGCAAATCCCATACCAATACAGGGGCCACAGGCACACTCAAGCAACCTAGCACCCGATGCAAGTATCTTTTGTGCGGCTCCACACTCGATTAACTTTTGAAGTATCATGCGGCTGCCGGGCGAGATAGAAACGCTAACCTCTGGCGGCAATGTTTTGCCATCCAGTATTCTTGCAACTGCAATAAGATCTGCAAGGCTGGAATTTGTACAGCTACCAATACAAACCTGTTGAA
>CAYJOX010000179.1:1403-4003 GCA_964371915.1 uncultured Oscillospiraceae bacterium | reverse complement strand
CAATATCATCCACCTCATCCACATCATCACCCATATGCGGCAGATTATTACGTAGATAGTTCAAAACCTCTACATCCTTATCAAAACCCTCCTCGATAAAACTCACAACATCTTCAGCGTTTAAGAATTGCTCCTCAAAAACGCACCTTTTCACTGCATATAGCGAATCGGTCGCGGTAGAAATTCCAACAGCATGAATGCCGTAGTTATTATATATCGACCCTGTAGAGATGTCCGTTCCACCCTCTACACATCCGGACATATATACTGAATATAATGGGGCTGGTATTATGTATATATTTTTAACGCTATCGGCTACCCGCTCGCACTCATCTTTCAGCCTATCGGAAAAGAAACGATAAAACTCATCAAAATTGCTACAATCGCCCAATCGCTCAGATATTACCAGCGCCGGAAGATTGATAGCAGCTATATTCGGTATATCCATTCCGGTGCCGGGGATAATGAACTCCCAACATGCTGCAACCGAATAGTCTCTTGCATCTTCTATAGAATAGCCATGTTTCACAAGCCCTTCTATTACCACATCATCGTTAGAGTATTGAGGAAAGCCCAACCCCTCCTTTGTAAGCTGTGTAGCAAGCTCATATATATTATCCGGCGTGTTTTTATCTACCCTTAGGTTAATTTTAGGATCTATCATCTTTAACGTCGCAGACGCTTTGAGGCACATTTCCGAAAGCAGATTATAGGCGGGGTTTCCATCCCTATCTACACCTGAAAGCATTAAGCTTTGGCCGTTATCGCCCTGCTGTATTCCCGGATAAAGATCACTGTCTTTATTCAGATTTAAAAAGAACTCCAGCAGTAGGTCAAAGGCAAAATCATAGGTTAGTTTGCCCTCCTTTAGATCGCTGTCAAGATATCTAAACATATATACATCAAATCGACCCAAGGTATTGTGATATTCTCCTTCACACCACAGTGCGTACTGCAAAATCCGTAACGATTGCAGTGCCTCGTGGAATCCTACTGCACCATACCTCGGCACACGTTCAAGAATTTTAGCTGTTTCGTATTCCCCCTGCTTTAATGCCTCAATACGATAACGCTCGGTTAGCTCTAGGATGGAATCTATACATTTAATTGAGCAATCGTAAAACCTCATCTTCTCTGCGTCGGTACAGCCTGCCATATAACGCATAATCTTTTGCTTTTCCGGCTCCAGCCCACCGGCTACAACTCTACCATAATCCGGGCAGATGTTACACACCCTACCCTGTTCGTGCAAAAAATATTGTTTACGCAATATTTTCGTCTCATCCTCGGTAAGGATTTCCGGCAGGTTTTTAATCGTTCTCCAAAATAAAATCTTCTCATTCGGCAGTATCACCGGTTTCTCGGCCGCCAACATATCACATAGTGCTATAGTCACCCTTTCGATATGGGGGATATCAGCAAACCTTTCGGCTTCCGGAAATTTTTGAGTACGTCTGAAGCTGTGATGGCCTTTGTTTACAATACGCTCGTAAAGTTCTTTAATGCGGCTATTCATTATATCCTCTCTTTCAAAAGTTTTAAAATGTCAATATAAAATAGCTAGTTAGTTAGAGTTAACAAGTTCTACATCTAGACATATTAACTCGGGGGTTCTCTGCCTATCGCCACGAATAAGTTTGAGCATAAGCTCTATGCAGATATGTGGCTCATCCCCAATACAATCTATGCTTGAAAAATGAAAAGGAAGTAACAATCTTCGATGAATACAATCAAAGCCAACCAATGCGTTGTTGTCGAAAACCCTATGCTGCTCCCGATATATAATTGTTAAAATCTCGTATGCAATAAGATCACTAAATGCAACTATGGCAGTAAAGGGAATATTGCTACAAACTATTCCTTTTATATTTTCATATCCATTATCTACCCGTGTATCAACTTTTTGTATAAGGGCTTCGTTTACCTTTAAAGATGCATTTTCGTATGCATCTCGGTAACCCTGTAGCCTCTCTTTAGCACTGGATGTTTGTTGTTCCCCCCCTACATAAAGTATGTTAACATGGCCGGAGTCTATTAATCTTTTTGTGGCTATCTCTCCACCCTTACGGTCATCCCAGACTACCGCATCGGCCGCTTCTCCTGCAAAATGCCTACCTATCAATACAAAGGGGATCTCGATAGTTCTTAAAAGAGTAAGGTTCTCGGTATTTTCCTGTACCGGACAGATGAAAATCCCATCCACTCGTTGACTATAGGCCGATAGAATTGCATTGCGCTCCCACTGGCTATTCTCCCCACTATTATAAATTGTGATACTATACCCAAATTTCTTCGCCTCTATCTCTAACCCCTTAACCAGCGATCCAAAAAACGGATTAGCGATATCTCCAACTATAACGGCAAGATTGTGTGTTTTACCGCTACGCAGCGCACTTGCCGTCAAATCACCAACATAATTTAGCTCTTTTGCAGCCTTTCGAATTAGTGTCTTTGTTTTCTTTGACACATCGTTCATATCCTTTAAAGCATGTGAGACCGTATTTATGGTAAAACCGGTTTTTTCTGCAATATCCTTTAGAGTAACTCTTTTATTTGCCAACCTTCCACCTCATCCATAGATACATGCTACATTAACGTTA
>CAYJOX010000179.1:0-1377 GCA_964371915.1 uncultured Oscillospiraceae bacterium | reverse complement strand
CAATCTGAACTATACATTGTTGTAATAAAATTCATATATTTCAAAAAAATATGTATAACATACACAATAAACCCCCAGTATAACAATCGTCAGTTTGCTATCATTTCATATTATCGTTAATGTTGACAACTTAAATACAGCATTACAGCTAATAATACAGCTAATACAAGCAGACATTTTGTATCGATTTGTACAAATTTAATTATTCAACTATTTGCGTTAATATATCTCTTTTATTTTATTATATAATGTGATATAATACGATACGGATAATAAAGTTTCCGCATCTGCATAACATTCATTTATAACTACTGAAATTATCTCATAAACAAAATAGATAGGTCTGTAAATTTTTAAGAAAGTGTGATTAATTTGAGGCTTGGCGGAAATATAAACGATTTACAAAAGCAAAACAGATGCACAGTATTAGAAGTACTGATGCAGTACGAAAAAATATCACGCATCGACCTTGTTCATATAACAGGTCTAAATAAAGCAACCATCACCAACATTATACAAGATTTTGAAAACATAGGCATTGTAAAGGAGGCAGGAAAGATAACCTCCAACAACGGTAGAAAGGTAGCGGGAATCAGCCTTGATATGTCCGATACTGTAAGCGTTATACTTTACATAAGAAAAAACTATGTCCTTACAGCTATCTGTGATATGCATAGCTGCCTGACCA
This sequence comes from uncultured Oscillospiraceae bacterium, assembly GCA_964371915.1. Taxonomy (GTDB): domain Bacteria; phylum Bacillota; class Clostridia; order Oscillospirales; family Ruminococcaceae; genus CAYJBH01. The sequence continues at coordinate 689 of CAYJOX010000179.1, read as the reverse complement.
ATATTATCAGAACGCCTTATAAGGATGAAAATAATATTGCCAGCATCTTAACACAATACCAGGAGGAAACAAAAAAACAGCTGAACTATTGCGCAGATAAAGGGTACCACGTGCTTGGCTTATCGGTAGCTACCCTAGGTTGGCTGTATAGAGATTCTGATAGGGTGTATATCAAAGCTGATGGTTTTGAAGCAATACAGAGTGTAGATATAAGAAGTACCTTCAATCATTATTTTCCGGATATAAAAATTCTATTCGAACATGACGCAAACACGAGTGCGTTAGCAGAGTGGTATAACCTAGGCAAGAATGGCACCCAACGGCCTTCATCCTTACTTAGCATTGTAGGCGGTATTGGATTTGGTGGTGGCATAATCATTAACGGCGAGGTATTTTGCGGGGCAAACGGAATTGCGGGCGAGATAGGGCATATGGGTATAAACATACTGCCTAGACAGCGTGGGCGCTCATACGAGATATGGGAGGATTACGCCTCCCCCCTTGCAATAAAAACAAACGTAAATGAATATCTTGCAGATTTTGAAAACTCATCACTTACTACAGATTCGACGCTTGAGGATATCTACGAGGCCTATGAAAGAGGTGACGAGCTTGCCGAATTTATAATAAAAAGGTCTGCCAGGTATCTTGCGTTCGGCCTTACAAACATGGTTTTCATCTTAAATCCA
>CAYJOX010000178.1:0-4036 GCA_964371915.1 uncultured Oscillospiraceae bacterium | reverse complement strand
TAACGAGAGCAAAAGAAGTTCGCCGTGATGCCGAGAAGATGATAACACTGGGTAAGGCCGGTGACCTACACTCAAAACGTCAGGTTTACAGCTTTATTACTAAAGAGGATGTAAGCAAGAAATTGTTTGATACTATTGCTCCTAAGTATGCCGAGCGTAATGGTGGTTATACACGTATTACTAAGATCGGCCCCCGTAAGGGCGATGCAGCCGAGATGGTTATACTGGAACTGGTATAACAAGGTAAAATTTATTTAATATAGCACAGAGATTGGTTTTTATTGCATAAAACCTATCTCTGTGCTATAATATTTTAGTATAACAATTTTATATAGGTGATAACTATATGGCTAAAAAAAGAAGCTATAGATCAAGATATACAAAAGCCCAGATAATGAGAAATAGGTTTATCTTAATATTAGCACTAACTGCTATTTTTCTGCTTGCCGCATTCGGAATTATAAACGTTATAGAGGCTGTGTTTGCAGGCGATACTCAGGCGGTAATGGCATCAAGCACGGAGAACTCTTCAACGCAGCAATCAAACGATGATAGTATAGCAGAGAATGAAGATGATTCGCAGGATACCGAGGATTCCTCTGCTACCTCCGGCAGTGTTGATAATTCGGCGGTTGAGGAGGAGACGGACGATTCGACATCACAGGAAGATAACAGTACCTCAGAGGTGGATATGACCTATCCCGGTGACGGCACGCCGCTGCTTGTAAACAAACAGAATCCAATACCGGAAGAGTACGATCCTACATTAGAGGAGACTATTGGTGGATATTATTTTAGAGAGGATGGCGTAGAGGCATTAGAGGAAATGATAGATGCCGCAGCCGATGATGGAATAACGTTAACGATTATATCTGCCTACCGTAGCAACGAAAGACAGACTACTAACTATAATAACAGGGTAGATCAATATATATCGGAGGGAAAAACTGAGGCGGAAGCTAAAGAGCTTACCGAGATGTTTATTGCCCCTCCCGGCACCAGTGAACACACCTTAGGCCTTGCAGTAGATTTCAACAGCCTATATCAGAGCTTTGAGGGTACAAAAGAGTACGAGTGGCTTATAGAAAACTGTGCAGAGTTTGGATTCATTCTGCGTTACCCTAAGGATAAGGTTGCGGTAACAGGGTTTAGTTTTGAACCATGGCACTATCGTTTTGTAGGCACCAACCATTCTATCGAGATTATGGAAAGAGGAATCTGCCTTGAAGAATATCTCGCTAGCTAAATTCATATCAAACATGCTATTTTTAGCATGTTTTTATCAGCAGTTATTGCAATTTTAAATAACTATTCATATAAGGGTTGCTTTTTTTGTTTAATATTGATATAATTATAGAAGGAATATATATAATTCAATATTTATTTTAGTTTATCATATTGTTCACTAACCATAAGTAGTTACGCTGATAAACCTCACAAAGGCAAAAACGCAAAGACTTTTTAACCGCAAAGGAGAGACTATGGCAATTATGTTTAATAGTTCAAGCCACAAGATAACATCTGCAGCACTTGATGCATTATGGACTAAGCAACAGGTAATTTCTGACAATATTGCTAATTACGAGACACCGGGTTATAAAGCAAAAACGGTTGATTTTGAGCAGACACTTGAAAATATATCCAACTCTGCCGTAGGGGGAGGGGATATAACCGCTACAATAACGGTCGATGAGCGCGATAATGACACAATCCGTGTCGATGGAAATAATGTGGATATGGAGCAGGAGCAGCTAGAGCTATGGAAAACATATGCTCAGTATAGTTATTTAACAAGAAAGATAAGTGGCGATTTTACAAATGCACGCTATGTAATTAACCAACTCGGTAGATAGGGAGGCAGCAGATGTCATTTTTATCCTCATTAAACATTGCAGGCTCTGCCCTAACGGCAGAACGCCTTCGCATGGACATAATAACCCAAAACATTGCAAATGCTAACGTTACAAGGACAGAGGATGGCGGCCCATATCAGCGCCAGCAGGTTGTGTTTGAGTCGCAAGGAATGACCTTCGATGAGGTTTTGGGAACAAAGACAAACAGCATAACAACCTCCGGAAGCGGCGGGGTTAGGGTTACCGAGATCGTTGAGAATGAGAACGACTTCATTCCAGTTTATGACCCAGACCATCCCGATGCAGACGAGGCGGGATATGTCTTAATGCCAAATGTAAATATAACAGAAGAACAGGTTGATTTGATGGCTGCAACACGCGCATACGAGGCTAATATCTCGGCGTTAAATGTAGTTAAGGCGATGACAATGCTTGGTCTTGAGATAGGAAAATAGTCTTTATAAAGGAGAGACACAATGTCTGATATGTTTATTGTACCAATTTCAAAAATGCCGAGCATAAGCAGTGTTGCCGGTACAGCCGAGTCACAGCAGGCCACACAGGATGGTAGTTCAGTTCCCTTTGCGGATATATTTCAAGGAATAATTGAACAACAGCAGGAAGCACAGGCGATATCCCAGCAAGATGCAATTGATCTTGCTTTTGGAAATATAGATGATCTTCATACCGTAACCATAAATTCAGAACGTTCTGCGGCTGCACTTGAGCTAACTGTACAGATGACATCAAGAGCATTAGCGGCATATAATGAAATAATAAGGATGCAGATTTAACCGGATTTAAGAAGCAACTCATAGCAAGGATGCACAACACGCATAAAACTAACCACAGGTGAGTTTACTTAATACTCGGAGACTTTGATGCAGGAAAGAATTACAAAGATATATAGGGAATCAATAGAATATTGGAATAATGTCCCTAAACAAAAGCAACGCTATACTATTGGTATAGCTGTTGGAATAGTAGTATTAGCCATTGTGCTTGCGGTTGTTCTTAATACCGTTGGCAGTGGCTATGTTGTGTTATATCCGGGAATGAGCGCAGAGGAATCAAACGAACTTCTTACCGAGCTCGGTATTCGCAATGTCCCAACCCGTGTAACGGCCGAGGGCGAGGTGATGGTCCCGAGAACATCCAGAGATGATCTGCTCGTTGAACTTGCCGTGATGGGTTTTCCAAAATCCACCTTAACATATGATGTCTTCTCGAGTGTTTCCGGCTTTACTAGCACCGAGTTTGAGCGTCAGCAATACCTTTTATTTCAACTACAGGAGCGCCTACAGGGCACCCTTGAACAGATTGATAATGTTTCAAATGCTATAGTTACCCTAAATGTGCCATCCAGTGGCGATTACGTTTGGGAAGAATCCACAAGTGATAGTACAGCAAGTGTTTTACTTACCTTTAACAGTAGCGGGTCGGTATCTACCGAAACAGTATCAGGTATTAAAAATCTTGTATCATCCGCTGTACCAAATCTACTGCCCAGTGGTGTTAGTGTTATAGATTCTTCTACCGGAATAGAGATGAATGCGGATGATGAGAGCCTTAATTCGGTTGAGTATGAACTAAAACGCATGGGGCTTGAGGCCGAGGTAGAGCAAAAAATATCTGATAAGATAATGAATGTACTTACCCTTGGCTACGACCCGGAAAACATCAGAATATCAGCAACTGTAACACTTGATTACGATAAAATGATTACCGAATCGATGGAATATATCGGTAACGAGGACAATCAGGGTGTACTTACCGATGAGCAGTATAGTGCTGTGGGTGGTTCTGATATTGATGATGGTGGTGTTGTAGGGGAAGAAAATAACACCGATATTCCTATATATGTAACCGATGAAAACGGCGATATGGTTATAGTAGATTATACTCGTCATAACCAATATCTTGTAAGTTATATAAAACAGCAGGTAGAAAAAGATCAGGCCACTATCGAGGAGGCGACGGTCTCCATTGCTATTAAAGATAATGAGTTAACCGACCAAAGGCGAACACAGCTTATAGAGACAGCCGCAACTGCGAGTAATGTTTCAAGAGACTCTATCTCCATAATGGCGTTTGAGGCCGAGGAGATTATACCGGAGCTTACCGGAATAGATGCCGTGATGGCAAACCCACTAATACTTGCTATCTCTGCCGGTGTGCTTTTA
>CAYJOX010000177.1:0-4047 GCA_964371915.1 uncultured Oscillospiraceae bacterium | reverse complement strand
ACCGGCGTAACGTTGAGGGTTATGCGCAGGAGCTTATGCGTTTTGATGAGAAGCTAGCGCAGTTTATTTCCGGCATGAGGGGGGACGACCTTCTGATACTTACAAGCGACCATGGCAACGACCCTACCCACCACGGCACCGACCATACCAGAGAATATGCATTTTTTATAGCCTACAGCAAAATTCTTGATGGCAGTGGCAGGCTTGCCGACCGCACGACCTTTGCCGATCTAGGGGCGACGATAGCCGATAACTTCGGTGTAACGGCGGACGAAAGATGCATAGGTACCGGTATCTTGACAGCAGGCGGTAATGTGCTATAATTTATTGAAAAAAGGAAAAAAGGTGAAGATGGCAGAGCAGCAGAGTAAGGTAAGAATAAGGCCGATAACGAAGGACGATACACCGTTAATTGTGGCATGGAGAAATAACCCGGTGGTTAAACATCAGTTTGTGTTTCAGCAGACATTTACCGAGGAGCTGCACAATAGCTGGCTTAAAAACGAGGTTGACACCGGAAGGGTAGCGCAGTTTATAATAGAAACCACCGCCGATTCAAGGGCGGTGGGCTCGGTATACCTTAGGGATATAGACAGGGTGCACAGCAAGGCAGAGTATGGCATATTTATAGGCGATATAGGCGATATGGGCAGGGGGTACGGCCCGGGGGCCACCGAACTTATATTGAGATACGCATTCGAAGAACTTTGCCTTAACAAGGTGTTTTTAAGGGTTTTTGCCGATAACCTGCGCGCCATAAACAGCTATAAGAGGTGCGGCTTTATAATAGAGGGAAGCTTTGCACAGGATGTTAGGATAGAGGGCCGATATAGGGATATGATATTTATGGCCAAATTTAACGAGGAGAGATAATGCCGCTTATATCTTTTGTAATACCATGCTATAACTCCGAAAAGACACTTGCCACGGTGGTGGGGGAGATAGAACAGGTTATGCATACGGCCGACGGCCACAGCTATGAGATAATACTTATTAACGATAACTCGCCGGATGGGGTGTATTCCGTAATAAAACAACTATCGGAAGATGATTCCAAGATTAAGGCGATAAACTTTGCCAAAAATTTCGGCCAGCATTCCGCCCTTTTGGCAGGCTACCGCTATGCCAAGGGGGATATTATAGTATCGGTAGACGATGATGGGCAGATACCGATAGAGGATACCATGCGGCTTGTAGATAAGGTAGAGCAGGGCTACGATGTGGTATACGCAAACTATCCCGATAGCGAGCGTGGGGCGTTTCGCAACCTAGGTAGCAGGGTTAACGATGTTATGGCACAGTACCTTTTATCAAAGCCTAAAGAGGTGGAGATAACAAGCTTTTTTGCGATGAAACGTTTTATTGCCGAGGAGATGATACGCTATAACAACCCCTACCCCTACCTTGGGGGGCTTGTATTCAGGGCTACATTAAGCATAGCCTCGGTAGAGGTTACACTGCGCCCAAGGCCGAGCGGTGCCTCCGGCTATACCTTTAAAAAACTGTTAAAGCTTTGGTTAAACGGCTTTACCGCATTCTCGGTAAGGCCGCTACGGCTTGCAACTATATTAGGGTTTTTAGTGGCACTAGGTGGCGCCTTTTATGTGGTTTATATAATAGTTAACCGGTTTTTATCGCCACAGGTACCGCTTGGCTACAGCTCCACCATGGCGGCACTGCTACTTATTGGCGGAATAATAATGTGTATGCTCGGGCTTATAGGGGAATATATAGGGCGAATATATATAAGCCTTAACAACTCCCCCCAATATGTTATAAGGGAGACGATAAATATCAAAGAGTGAATAGTGAAGAGTGAAGAGTTGTGGAAGAAAATCTTTGATTTTCAATTTAAAATAGTCGCCCTGCGACACCTTAACTTTTCATTATTCACTCTTCACTTTTCACTATCTATTTATTGATGGTGATTAAAAACCACCGAGGTTTCTTGTTAAAAAGCTGCTCTTTGCAGGGATGGGTGGTGTGAAGTTTATAACCCCCTTTGCCAGCAATAGCTCAAACTTATAGGCTATCATCTCCTGTGGTAGCTCTAATATCTGTGCGATTGCAATTTGATTCTCCCCCTGCTGTACGAGTGCCATAATATCATCATCTGCTATTAAAAGCTCGGCGGCAAAAAGGTTTGCCTCCCTCTCCGTAGTGTTAGCTGTTTTAAAAAGGGTGAAATCTGCAAGGGTGTTACCCAGTGCATAATCACGGTGTAGCACGGCATGCCCAAGCTCATGCGCAAGCACTATATCCGAAACGTTTTGTGGTAGGCGGTTGTTTATAGTTATGCAGGGCATATCAAAAAATATAGCAAAAAAACCCTTGCACCCACCCTCGGCAGAGCCCATGGGGCTATAGTCAACTATAACCTCAAGCTGCTCGCAGAGCATGAGCGGATCGGCCGTGCCATGCCTTGACACAAGCTCGCTTACAGCGGCTGCTATAAATGTTATCTTCTTCACCCCTAAACCACCCTATCTATTTTTTAGCCTTAGTTCTTGCAACCTCTTTGCAATGTATGTAGGATTTTGTTACCGCCTCGAAAAACTCATCCTTAGCCTCCTGGCTAAGCTCGCCTCCGGCAAAAAGTGCATGGCTTCGTTGTAGTAAAAAATCAAGCTCTCTGCCCGCCTTTTCGTTGATAACTTCGTAAACTTCATTATTTTCATCGCCCATGCCATGCCGTGGATCGGTGATTTCATCCCTTAAAAGATAATCTACCGAGAGCTGTAAGGCGTCGGCTAAACGTACCGATACTGCTTTTCTTGGGCGAATCCCCTCCACCTCATATTTAATTATACTGCGCGCCGAAACCCCAACAAGCTCGGCTAGGCGTTGCTGGCTTAACTTTAATGCCTGCCGTGCCTCCCTCAATTTATCGGAAAATGTCTTCATAGCAACCTCGATATGTGAACTTTATGAAATTATGATATCATTGTTGTTTAGAAATGTCAAGGGTTTTTGTTATAATTTTGTGATAATTCGTTATAAATATTGACAGTTTATCTGTTTTATTGTAATATAATACAAGAGAAAGGTTGGATTTGTGTTTCTAATTTTCGATACACCACGGAAACATTAAATCTTATGAAAAGCATTTTTAAAAAGTTTAGTATCTCTCTAATCTGTGTTACAGTTTTGGCGGGTTTGTTACCCCTTAGCCAATTTTTCAGTAGCGGGATACATGTTCTGGCGGCAGATACAAACTATCCTGTTACCGTATCCGGAATAACCGTTACATCTGTAAACCTTGGCGATGTGACCGCAACGGCAGACCCTGCCGTTAATGTAAGCTACGACCCCACTAAAACACCGGCAGAGCTTACCCTAACAGGGGTAAGCCTAAACGGCCCCATAATCGCGGCCGAGAATATAAAGATTATATTGGTAGGTGCGAATAGTATTACAGCTACCGCCGCCTCCGGCGCCCCCGGCCTAGGGTTAACGGTAGACGGAACACTTACAATACATGGTGCAAGCCTAGCGGATAGCCTAGTAGTAACCTCGGATGCTACAGCAATATCCACCACCGCTGTTTCGTCTACGCTTAGCGATCTCTACATAACCGGTGGCACTGTAACGGCAACAACTACTGCGGCGGCAAACACCGGCCACGGCATTGCAGTGCCGACAGGCCATAATATATACATATCCGGCGGGGATGTTGCTGCAACCGCTGTTGCGGGCAACGGGCTACATGGGGCCAGCACAATAACCGGCGGAGATATAACCGCTAAAAGTACATCAGGAAACGGCCTTTTCGGTGCAACCGTTGTATCGAATGCCACCCTGCATGCCGAGAGTGTAAGCGGCATGGGTGCGGCAACCAGTGTGGAGGCAAAAACAGGTTCCACCATAACGGTAAGGAGTACCGATGGTTTTGCACTGGGCGCAGGAGCTACGGTAGATGGAGGAACCATCTCTGCCGAGAGTACAAACAGCTTTGCCCTTTTCGGCACGCTAGATTTTCGCACCGGTAGTGTGGAGGTTTTAGGTTCACCATGGGCGCATAACGGTACTATAGGCACAATTCCAACC
>CAYJOX010000176.1:0-4060 GCA_964371915.1 uncultured Oscillospiraceae bacterium | reverse complement strand
TGGTTGGCTTTCCCCTATTGAGTTCCTTGTCCAATATGTTTGACAAACCTACAAACATCACTATATTATTTTAAAAGTTTATTTTATTGCTCTTATCGAGTGAAGCTTTTGTGCAACACTCGATAAGAGCATATTGTTTGAGTTATTAAAGGTTGAATTTATCTACTAGGGAATGTAAAGTGCCGGCCTGTGCTGAGAGCTCTTGGCTTGCTGCGGCACTCTCCTCGCTTGTTGCTGTATTAGTTTGTACAACCTTTGAAATTTCTTCTATACCGGTTGATATCTCTTTTATTTCCTCCGCCTGCTCCCCGGTAGCTTTAGCAATATGGTCAATTGTAATAACCATCTGTTGTACCTTATCTGCAAGATCTTCGAAAGAGGCATTAGTTTTTTGTGCAATCCCTACCCCTGTTTCTACAGCATTAATTGAGTGTTCTATAAGTTGGGTTGTATTTTTGGCTGCCTCAGACGATTTTTGTGCAAGGTTTCTAACCTCGTCGGCTACAACAGCGAAACCTTTACCTGCCTCCCCTGCCCTTGCCGCTTCGACAGCTGCATTAAGTGCGAGAATATTTGTTTGGAAGGCTATATCATCAATTACCTTGATAACCTTTACAATGTTCTCTGATGTGTTAGATATCTCATGCATTGCATTAAGCATCTTGCTCATATCCTCAAGCGTTGATTTTGTAACCTCACCTGATACTACTGCTATATCATTTACCTTTTTAGCATTTTTGGAATTATCTTCAATCTGCAACGAAATTGAATGAAGATTATTAGAAAGGCTATCTACACTACTTGCCTGATTTATTGTGCCCTCTGCAAGAGCCTGTGCACCATTGGAAACTAGATCAATACTAGAGCTAATCATTGCAGCAGAGGTTGAAACCTGTGTAAGTGCACCCCTTACCGATAGTGTCATATCATTTACTGATTTGTAAAGCTGTTTCCAATCCCCTACATATATATCGGTACTGCCTATATCTACATTCCAATCCCCTGCCGCAATTTTTCCTAACATATTAACAAGCACCTCATTAAGAGTGGAGAGATTAGTTTTTAAAAAGTTAAATGTATCTGCCAACATACCGATTTCGTTATTTACAGTTACATCTAAATCTACATTCATGTTGCCTTGTGCAATATTCTGTGCAGCATCCATAACGATAGCAAGGGGTTTTGCTATACGGCGATCAATCATAAATTTAGCAATTATGCAAACTGTAAGTATTAATACTATACCCACTATCATAGAGATTGTCAGTGCAGTATTAATTGCAGCATCGTTTGAATCGCTTAATATTCCGGCAAAAACTACACCTGTAATCTGACCATTTTCATTATAGTGGGGAATATAAGATGTAATATGACTTTTCCCTAGTATCTCGGTTTCTCCAATGTAGCTTTTTCCCTCGTTAAGAACAAGGTTGGCAATTGTGGGATCAAGTGTTGTGCCTGTAACCCTTTGCCCATCAATCACAATGGTTGTAAACTCTCTTACATCACCATTAAAAATAGTGAACTCACAACCGGTAATCTGTTTTAATCTATCCAATATCTCGGTTTTATCTTCCATTCCATCTGCATCATGGAGACTAAGTTCATATTCTAGTAGATTTGTTCCGGTAATGCATTGGTCTGTAAGCTCACCGTTAATATTGTTTGAAGTAACAATTCCGCTAATTATTATCATAACAGTAACAATTAGCGTTGTCATAACTGCAATTAAAATGTTGACCTGTAATGACATGCTAGAATACTTTTTTTTGCTTGGTAAGCTTCCCATCTACGTTCTCCTGTCTTTTAATAGGGTGTTATCTCTTTAATATATTATCGTATATTTTCGCTAAAATGTAAATACTTTTTTGTTAATTTATTATTTTTTTTATTAGTAATGCACAGTTAAGCCGAGTAACAAATATTACTCGGCTTTAGTAATGAAAAAATTTCTTGCAGTTTCTACTCTACGGTGTAAACGTTAGTGTAGCTACCGTCAGCCTCTCTCTCCCAGTACAGTGTAACTATCGAGATTTTAGTTAGCTCAAGGCCATAATATTCATACTCGTCACCATCATCGTCTAACGTGTACATATCGTATATAGTTCCGGCCTCTGCAAGGAAGTCAAATTCCACCTCCATGCTATCCCCATCCTTTAGTACGAATCCGGATGGCAATATATTCTCGCCAAAATCAGTTTCCCAATCTTCAGATAGGCGAACATCTACGAGGTCTGCACCACTGTTGTTTATAAGTGTAAAGTCAAGGCTATACATCTGAGTATCTTCGGCCTGCTCTGTAGTAGAAGCGCCGGCAGCTCCTAGAGCGGAAAGAGTATCGATAGACGAAACATTTGTTGCATCCGTCTCATCATATAACTGCTCTATATTTGCGGACTCTAATTCCGGAAACTCCCCAACGTTGGATTCTCTCTCCTCGTCCCAACTTGCTCCGAATGGTTTCATGTATACATAAAAAGACATAGAATTGCCGTAGTTATCTGTAATATCTGTGTACATATAATATTTATCGGTAAAACCGTCTTCGCTTGGGAGGAATACCCAGTCGCTTTCATCAAGCTGGGTATCGCCCATATTCACATCAGTGGCATATAGGCTAGGGTAGTCGCCCCCCTGCACCTCGCAGTTTCCGGCAATAAAGGCTTCGCCGGTATCGTTTGTAAAGAGGGTAAATTCTCCTGTATTATCTGCACCTATATCTACTACCATGTAGGCATCTATGGTATCGTAATAGAGGTATTCATATATACCATCTGTCTCATATAGGGATATAATCCCATACCACGCACCTGTCCAATAATCGGCTAGCTCGGTATCACCGGATTGCTGACTGGTAGAGGTAGTATGGCTAGTTGATAAAGAGCCTGCCCCTGAAATGCTTTCGGGTAGAACATTACTGCCCTCACCTTTAATATATGTAATGTCTAAGCCCATATCAAGTATGTTTGTTAGCTTAATTATAGTGGCGGCACCATCTGATATTGTAATTATGTTGCCATCAAGATTCCAGTCGGCATTAATCGACTCATTTTGTAAAATTAATGAGCACCTTCCACCGTTTTTAAGTTCGACAGTTATTATATCCCCTAACATAGCTTCTTGCAATGTAATAGGTGTACCATCAAGTGTTATCTCTGTAGCCGTATACAGACCTAAATTTTCATCATCAGATGAGAAAAACATTGATGGTAAGATTAGGGCAGAAAGAACTGCAATAATAATTGCAACTATAGCGATAACTATAATTATTATTACCTTGCTCTTTTTATTATTAGGCCTCACTTTTGTTGCAACACCGCTAGGTGTACCTGTGGGTGCAGTCGGCATCTCACGTGCAAACTGTTGATGATTATTAGGCGCAGGGTGTGTGGGTCTGTTAACCCCCGTGGGAAGTGGTTGTTGATTGAAGTTTGGCTGATAAGGATGCTGCTGAGGAGGAACACCTTGTTGAGGTGGAATAGCCTGTTGAGGTGGAATAGCCTGTTGAGGCGGAAAGCCCTGTTGTGGTGGGACAGCCTGCTGAGGCGGAATGCCTTGTTTTGGTGGAACACCTTGTTGTGGTGGAGCGCCGACAGTTGACGAAGATTGTTGGTGCTGTTGTGCATATTCCACAGGGTAGTGAGAGGGCGCTGTAGGTGTGGTTTGATAATGTGTAACATTTTGAGAAGAGTGTGTAAATTCAGATGGGTCTACCTTTGTTCCACAGTTGTCACAAAATTTTGCAGATTCTGATAAACTGAATCCGCAATTGTTACAGTTTGACATTGTTTTTTCCTCCATATTCTCTGTCATTAATTATAATATAATTACTATACTTAGTCAATATATTATAATGTAACCATTTTGTTTTTTGAAATATGAATAAATAATTGCAGAATTTATAACTTTTAGGGGGAAAACAAAGAAATAATTTGATATTTTATAAAAGGATTGACAAATCAACAGTTATGTTATATAATCTTATTGTTGCCGCTGTGGCGGAATTGGCAGACGCAAGGGACTTAAAATCCCTCGATAGAAATATCGTACCGGTTCGATT
>CAYJOX010000175.1:0-4105 GCA_964371915.1 uncultured Oscillospiraceae bacterium | reverse complement strand
CTCCCACTATCTGCCCACCACGGCGGACAACACATATCTCCTGCTTCCAGCCCTGCTTTACCTTTACCCAGTTTACACTCTGCATAAAGCTACCGTAGGGGTGGCTTCTTACAAACTGCTCGTACTCCTCAAAGTCTTTATCCTTAATAAATTCATAACCTATCAATATTAAACAGCTCCTTTGAATTATTTAAAACCTGTTCATACAATGCCTCTACCGAAACGCCTCTAAGCTCAGCTATTGCGGCGGCTGTGTAGCTTATCATACCGGAATCACACCTCTTACCCCTGTGTGGCTCCGGCGCAAGGTAGGGCAATCGGTCTCGAGAAGAAGCATCTCGGCAGGCACCTGCCGTGCAACCTCTTTTACCACCTTTGCATTTTTAAAGGTTACAATGCCACCTATGCCGATATAGAGACCTAGCTTAACAATCTCCCTCATAAACTCCACACTGCCGGAAAAACAGTGCATAACACCCTTTATGGGGTGTTTTTTTAGGGTGCGGAGCATATCCTCGTGTGAATCGCGGTTGTGTAGCAGAACCGGTATATCGAGGTGGGATGCAAGCCTAAGCTGTGCCTCGAATAGCTGCATCTGCATACCCTTGTCGGTATCATAGTAATAATCCAGCCCACATTCACCAAGCGCTACCGTTTTATCCTCCCCTAAAAGTGGGGGGATATCCCTCTCTACAACCTGTAGTAGGCTATCGATATCGCTATGGCGCAGTGCCTCGGGGTGTAGGCCGTATGCGCTATAAACGTTTGGGTAGCGTGAGGAGATCTCTCGGCTTAGCTTAAAATCGTTTGGCTCGGCACAGCAATCCACTATGCCCACAACATTCTGCGAAAAAAGCCTATCTAACAGCTCCTGCCTATCCTCGTTATAGGTAGAAGAATTATAGTGGGCGTGGCTATCAAATATCATTCTGTAGGTACCTCACTTCAACATTCTGTATTCGTTGATCTACAACCTCTACCACCGTAAACTCAAAGTTATCGTCGGTTAGTTTCTGTCCGTTCTCCGGTATTATTCCAAGGATATCAAGTATATATCCGGCAATGCTTGTATCGCCTATCCCCTTGGGGGGTTTAAGATCGATAAACTCGTATAGGTCTAGAAGTGGTGTATCGCCTGTCATGCGCATACTTCCGTCCGATTCGGTGTGTATCTCACGCAGTACCTCGTCATACTCGTCCCATATCTCGCCTACAAGTTCCTCTAAAATATCCTCGAGGGTAACTATTCCCTCGGTACCACCAAAACTATCTACAACTACGGCTATATGGGTTTTTTCCCTATCAAAAAGGCGTAGTAGCTCCAGTAGCGGCATCCTTGGCGGGATATATATAGGTTTTTGCATTAAGGTTTTTATACAGACATCCCCGCCGCTAAGAAGTGCGGCAAAAAAATCCTTCTGGTTTAGAATACCTACAATCTCGTCTATACTCTTTTCGTATACCGGAAGCCTTGTAAACCTATCCTGTAAAAAGGTGTTTTTAAATATCTCTATCTCGGAATCTATAGGGAGAGCAACTATATCTACACGGTGGGTGAATATATCACCGGCAAGCTTGCCGGAAAACTGCAATGCCGATTGTATCATATCGGACTGCTGTTCCTCTATAACCCCCTCGTCCTCAATCTCCTCGATAATGACACGTAGCTCCTCCTCTGTCATGGCGGGTTTGCTATCATCATGTTTAATAAGCCTTGATGCAAGCTTTCTAAGCAACATAAGTAATACTATTACAGGCCAAAATACCGCACGCATTGCAAGCAGTATTGGTGATGCCGCCTTTAAAAGTGATTCCGGAACCTGGTTTGCCAAACTTTTAGGAAGCACCTCACCGAATATAAGCACAACGATTGTGATTACTGCGGTAGCAATACCCACACCCGATGCACCGAAAAGCTCGGTAAATATGACCGTACTAAGCGAAGCCGAGAGGATGTTAACTATATTGTTGCCTATTAGTAGGGCAATAAGGGTTTTATCATACCCACCTATTAGATCAAGTGCGCGGCCGGCGGCACGGTTGCCGTCCTCATTCTCTACCTTTAGCTTTACCCTAGATGATGCGGTTAGGGCTGTTTCGCTGGATGAGAAGAATGCAGAAAGTAAAATTAATATAACCAGTATTGGTAACATCACCGGTAACATTTCGGACATTTTAATATTTCTCCGTAAAAATTCTAACTAAACATCTACGCCAAACTGAATTAGCGCCTGTTTTGCGGCCTGCTGTTGCGCGGCCTTTTTACTGCGTGCGGCACCGTTTCCAAGCACCTTACCCTCAAGGCTTACCCTTGTTTCAAACATCTTATCATGATCCGGCCCCTGTTCTCCCACTATCTCGTATAGGGGTGGTGAATCATAGTGTTTTTGGATATACTCCTGCAACCTTGTTTTATAGTCCTCCCTCTGGTCGTCCATACGAAGGTATTTTTGTAGTAGTAGCTCGATGGGTTTTAACCCGCCGTCTAAGAACATAGCACCGAGTAGAGCCTCAAAGGCATCGGCAAGTATGGAGGGGCGGCGGTTGCCCCCACCCGAAAGCTCCCCCTTGCCGAGAAGAAGATGCTCACCCAGCTGTATGGACTGCGCCATCTCGTAGAGGCTTTCCTCACATACAACGCCTGCGCGGCGGCGGGTAAGCTCACCCTCCGGCCTATCTGCATCCTCTGCATATAGGCGCTGTGAAACCACAAGCGAGAGTACACTATCGCCTAAAAACTCTAACCGTTCGTTACTTTTGTATTTCCCCTTGCTCTCGTTGGCATAGCTGGAGTGGGTGAGCGCTGTTTTTAGCAGTGTGCTATCCTTAAAGTTATAACCTATCTTATTTTCTAAACTGTTCATACTGTCCCATTACTTTTGTGTATCGGTGGCTGTATCGTTTATCATCCCCTGTTCTATGCCATTACATACATTATTTTCGGCACAGGATATTGCCTGGCGTATAGCATTCTTTATAGATTTAGCATCGGAGGAGCCATGCGCCTTAATTATCGGCTTTGCAAGCCCCAAGATTGGGGAGCCACCATACTCGGAGGGGTCCATCTTTGCCTTAAAGCCCTTAAAGCCGCTTTTTAAAAGTAGTGCGGCAAACTTTGTCTTTGCGCTTGCAAACATCATCTCCTTAAGGTTAACCGTCATCATCTTGGCTACCCCCTCTGCGGTTTTTAGTAGTATATTACCGGAGAATCCATCGGTAACTATTACATCAACACCGCCTAAGAATAATGTTTTTGCCTCGATAAAACCCACATAGTTAAGGTCGCTGTTTTTAAGTAGCTCGGCCGCCTGTTGTTCTAGCTCTCTGCCCTTGCTCTCCTCTACGCCGTTGCACAGAATACCTATGCGTGGGCTTTTAACATTAAGTACCCCCTTGGCATAGCTATCCCCCATACGTGCAAACTGTAGGAACATCTCCTTGCGGCAATCGGTATTAGCGCCGGTATCTACCAAAACAAAGGGGTGGCGTAGGCCGGGTATTACGGTAGCAATAGCCCCCCTTTTAACCCCCTTTAACCTCTTAACTATCAGCGTACCACCGGCAAGCACACCGCCGGTAGAGCCGGCCGATACAAGGCAATCGCCCCTGCCCTCTTTAAGGGCGTTAAGGGCAACATATAGCGAGCTTGTTTTACGTTTAATTATAGTGGATGGTTCCTCGCAGATATCAAACTCATCCTCGGCATCTATTAGCTCCATGCCGGAAATATCGTAGGATTTTTCCTTGGCGCAGGCCTTAATTTTTTCTATATTACCGCAAAGTGTAATATCGGCCGATAGTTCCTGCCTTGCCATAACAGCGCCCTCTATAACAGCGGCAGGTGCATTATCTCCCCCAAAAACGTCTAGTATGACCCTCATAACAAAACCTCCAAAACAGTATCAAAAATTAAGCCGGAAAAGGCTATCAACACAAAATAGGCGATGGCAAAAACGGCAAGCAGTACATCCCTACCGGTAAACTTCATTCGGTGTAACCTTGTTCTGCCGTTACCGCCGTTATAACAGCGGCATTCCATAGCCATGGCAAGCTCGTCTGCCCTCCTAAATGCCGAAACAAAAAGTGGAATTAGTATAGGTATCAT
>CAYJOX010000174.1:0-4118 GCA_964371915.1 uncultured Oscillospiraceae bacterium | reverse complement strand
AGGGAGGTTATATGCTTAGTTTAGAACAGATTAAATCTGTCACCTTTGACAGAATAGTTAGAGGTTACCGCCCAGAGGATGTTGACGATTTCATCATTCAGGTTGCGCAGCAGCTTGAAAAGCTTATGGCGGAAAACAAGGAGCTTGAAAATAATATTAATATTCTTGCAGACAGTATTGAGGGATATCGTGCAGATGAGGAAGCCTTAAAGGCCGCCCTTATTAATGCGCAACGCCTTGGTGAGAAGGTTATTAAGGAGGCAAACCAAAAGGCCGAGCAGATTTTAAAGGAGGGTAAGGTTAAGGCCGACCGCGACTTTGATATTGCGATGGAAAAGGTTCATGCTGAGCATATTCGCCTAACAAGGATGCAACAGGAAGTTGCGATATTCCGTAGCACGGTTATAGAGGCATATAAAAAGCATATAGGTTTACTAAGCAACCTTCCGATAGATAAAAACGAGGAACACATCCCTGTCAACTATTTTGAAGATCAGGACAGGGAGTTTTCAGAGCGCCAAAAGGCGGACATGCAGGAGGCAAAGCCAACACTTACCGAGCCGCAGGATCATATGTTTGAACCTCCGGTTGCACAGCAGTTTGCTATGGAACCCCCTACAGCGGCGCCAACACCTGCACCGGCTCCTGTACCACTTTTTAACAGCCTTGACCAACAACCACTACCTCCGTTTGTAGGGGAAACACAGGAGATTTCCTTTGACGGTTTTGAACAATCATTACGCCAAAGAGATTCGGCCTCCGCTCTTACAGAGAAAGAAATAGAGCGTGCAGCCGCTAACCGAACTGCAGCAAATGCTACAAGCGAGTTTGGCCCGATTATCCCTGTTGTCGATGAGGAGGATGAACAGCCTATGCAGGCTCCCAATCCCAATGAGCGTATTCGCCCTGTTGCTGAACCCGCCGCTCCAAGCGGAAAAATATCAATATTTGATCGAAACGATAATATTAGGTTTGATTAAAGGTTGCTTATTTAATGAAAAAAAAGTATATAGTTTATCCACTTATAATGTTATTATTTATCGGCATTGATTTTATTACAAAGCAGATTGCAACGACACATCTTGCACCTATAGGCAGAGTTGACTTTTTGCCTGGGTTAGAACTTGTATATGTTTTGAACGAGGGTGTTGCCTTTAGCATGTTTTCCGGCTCTTGGTTTATGGTAATACTACTTCCGCTTGTAACTGTAATGGTGTTAGTAATACTATTGTTCATGGGGAAACTTGGCGGTGGCTTTAATGATTTTTGTTTTATTATGATAATATCCGGTGGAATTGGAAATCTGATTGACCGTATATTATATGGGCATGTTGTCGATTTCTTTAATTTCACCTTTGTAGATTTTGCTGTGTTTAATGTTGCCGATTGCTTTATAACCGTCGGCGTAGCGCTATATGCAATATATATGATTTATACCGAGATAAAAAATAAAAAGGAGCTTGTTGAGTTGGATTGATTATACCATAGTAGATACTGATGTAGGCCAGCGTATTGATGTTTTTGTGTCTGCATTGAGAGATGATCTTTCTCGCTCTGCTGTCACAAGGCTTATTGAGTCTGGCAATCTTCTTTTATCCGGCAAAAAAACAAAAAAAAACACCCTGTTAACTTTAGGTGATGTTATTAGCATAAACATACCTCAGCCTACACAGGATGTTGCTTTACCACAAAATATTCCTCTTAATATAGTTTATGAGGACGATGATATTATCATTATTAACAAACAAAAGGGAATGGTTGTTCATCCGGGCGCCGGAAACCCTGATGGAACACTTGTCAATGCATTGCTTTACCACTGTGGCGAAAGTTTATCAGGCATAGGCGGCGTTATGCGCCCTGGCATTGTGCATCGAATAGATAAGGATACAAGCGGATTATTAGTTGTTGCAAAGAACGATAGGGCCCATAATGGGCTTGCGGCACAGCTATCAGACCACAGCCTTAGGCGTTGCTATCATGCTATAGTAAAAGGCATTGTAAAGCAACAAAGTGGCACAATAGATGCTGCCATAGCCAGAGACAAGAGCAATAGATTGAGAATGGCAGTAGATTCGGCCGGTAGGGAGGCTATAACCTATTATAAGGTGTTAGAGCATCTAAAAGGATATAGCCACATTGAGGTAACCTTAAAGACCGGGAGAACGCATCAAATACGGGTGCATATGAAAAGTATCAATCATCCGGTAGCAGGCGATGCCACATATGGCGAGCGGTCCAACCCGCGACTTTCCGGCCAGTGCTTACATGCAAAAGTATTAGAGTTTAAACATCCGATAACCGGTAACTCAATGAAATTTGAAACCGAGTTGCCGGACTATTTTAGTAATTTTTTAAGGAAAGTTAGGGCATGAAAAAAAAGATAAAAGATCTTTTAGTTGTATCCGATCTAGATGGTACATTGATAACAACCGGCGGTGCACTTACAGGGTGTAGTGGCGATGTCATACGGCTCTACAATATGTTAGGCGGCTGCTTTACCATTGCTACAGGAAGAAATGTAGAGTCGACACGCCGGTTTGTGGATGAACTTGGTCTGAACTATCCCGTTATTGTTTATAACGGAGCCGCCATATATGATTACCAGAAAAATTGCTCTATCTACGATAGGTTTTTACCAAAGGCTGAGGTTATACGTATTTTAGGCGATCTAAAAAAGGTTTTTCCGAGCATAGGCTCGTTAATAATGTCTGAAAATCATAGGCCCTATGTTACCAACGCCACCAATGCACTATACACCCATTTTGAGAACGAGGGATACGGGTTTGTTCTCGCAGATGAGAATACAATTAATCTTCGCTGGTACAAGGTTTTGCTTGTATGCCCCGATAAAGATATATCGGATAGTGTGGCGGAGTACATTAACGGGAGAGGGTATCTAGGGGTTGATGTAGTACAATCCAGTTTGGTAAATGTCGAGATTGTGCCCGAAGGTATCACTAAGGGAACAGCACTTGTCGAACTTACAAAGATTTTAAATAAAGATATTGAGAATACCGTAATGATAGGGGACTATTATAACGATATTCCTGCCTTTTTATCTGCCGGCTATACCGTTGTTCCTTCCGATGCACCGGAAGATATACGTAGCTATGCCGACCGCATTGTAATGTCTAGCTTAGAAGGTGGTGTTGCGGAGTACCTGTATGATGTCATCAGAGATTACACATAACAAGCCTGATTTTTATTTTATAGGCATAACACTTATAGGGGTAATTTTACCGCTTTGCCTTTTGCTGTCTATAGCACCGGGGCTTATTGCGGGTGAAAGCTTTGTCATATCCGATGATATACAGTCCATCTGTAGTAGCCGCTTTGTCTGTATAAACCATGCAACAAAAGCAGAACTTACCGTTCTCAACGGCATAGGAGAAACCAAAGCTAATGCAATAATAGAATATAGAGAGAAAAACGGATACTTTACCACAAAAGAGGATATAATGTTGGTTGATGGTATAGGCGAAAAAATATTAGAGGACATTTATGACGACATCGCAATATAAAGAGTTAATGAACACCATAGAGAATCTTGAATATACTAACAGAGAGCTAAGCTGGCTTGGGTTTAATCGTCGTGTTTTGGAACTGTCAAGCTCCTCTAATGTTCCACTTGGAGAAAAACTTAAATTTGCATCTATTTTTGCAAGTAACCTTGATGAGTTTTTCATGGTAAGAGTAGGTTCGCTTTTTGATCAGACATTACTTAAGACAAAGCCTACAGAAAACAAGACAGGCCTAACTCCTGATGAACAGCTTGCAGTAATAATGCCCGAAATTGCATCAATGGTTCTAGTAAGAGATTCTATTACGAAAAAGCTGGATTTCGAGCTAAAGGATGTAAACATACAACGTGTCGATTTTAAAAAACTTAAGCTCAAGCAGTTAGGATTTTGGAGGGACTACTTCTTATCAGAGGTAGAACCATTTTTATCTCCACAAATTATAGATAATAGGCATCCATTCCCATTTTTAAGAAATCTTGAAAGCTATGCTATAGTTACCTTGAAAACTAAGGCTGCAGACAAGTTTAGAGCCGGTTTAATACCTATTAGCCCACAGCTACCAAGAATAATAACAACTAAATTAGATGATACATTATG
>CAYJOX010000173.1:0-4140 GCA_964371915.1 uncultured Oscillospiraceae bacterium | reverse complement strand
GACAGCTATTCAGATAATGACCCACCGCACCGAGATAGCGGCGGTGGAGATGAACGAGAGCATACAGCATGCCATGGAACTTTCACTCGAGGAAGGTTTTTCAAGGCTTCCTGTCTACTCAAAGACACTCGATAACATTGTGGGCATACTATATATAAAGGATATGCTTTCCGATTTTGCAAACTCCAAGGATAGCACCGACCGCCCGATACACGAGGTTATGCGCCAGCCCATATTTGTGCCGGAGAGTTGTAAGGCAAGGCAGCTATTAATTGAACTTAGAGAAAAGCATACCCATGTGGCCATAGTAGTTGATGAGTACGGTGGTACATCCGGCCTTGTTACTATGGAGGACATACTAGAGCAGATCGTAGGAAATATCTGGGACGAGTACGACAGCGAGGACGAGGAGTTTTTACAGCTTGATGGCGGCGTGCTCTGTGATGGTGGCGTTGAGCTTGAGGATTTATTCGAAAAGTTAGATATAGCTATGCCGGATGATGATGACGAAGAGGGCGAGGATTACGATACGGTATCCGGTTTTATCATAGCTAGAATCGGCCATATTCCCTCAAAGGATGAACAGATTAGCATAGAGTATTGCGGCATAAACTTTACGGTGCGCGAGGTTAGTGAGCGACGTATAGAAAAGGTATTTTGCTTTGTAATAAAGGAGCCGGTTGATGGAGAGGAAGATTAGTAGTGAACTTGTATACACCGGTGGTGTAATCAAGGTTTACAGCGATACTGTAAAAACCTCAAAAGGCACTACCGCTTACAGGGATGTTGTTCGCCATATGGGGGGCGCTGGAGTAATAGCAATTGATAGCAACGACGAAATTTACCTAATTAGGCAATTTCGTTATGCCATAGAAGAGGAGATAATAGAGATACCAGCAGGCAAGCTCGATGCCGGTGAAGATCCGGCAGATGCCGCCGCAAGAGAGCTCACCGAGGAGGCCGGAATAAAAGCCGAAAAGATAGAACCTCTTGGCAATATTATCCCAACCTGCGGCTACTGTGATGAGATAATATATGTGTACTATGCAACCGGAATAACACCTGCAAAACAAAACCTTGATGAAGATGAGGAGCTAACAGTGTTCAAGATGCCGCTAAAACAGGCAGTTGCGGCCGTACTAAGCGGTGAGATACGAGATGCAAAGACAGCCTTTGCTATACTGGCACTAAACGAAAAACTTAGATAACACATACTCTATCTTATAAAAATCAAATGCGCTACGGTAGTTATTATCGTTAGCGTATTTTTTCTGAATATTTTTGACAAACAACCCCACTACATTTTAAAAATCTTAAAATTAACTGCTTAAAAAGGCTTGATTTATTCGACATGTTTTGATATAATCACCATAGGTGAACGTACTTTGCACAACATAAAAAAATATCTCCCTTTGGGAGCTATGATGTGAGTAACCTCGAGGGGTTGCTCACATTTTTTATGTTGTAGCATCGTTTTGTTTAAGTGTTATTACTAAATCACGGCAGATCCCGAAAGGAATTGTTCATATGAACTTTAAAAGGCAATTTTTCGCAAGGTCATCAATTATCATTACCACAATCTTCCTTATCCTAATATCAGTTCTGATTATTAGGTATGTAAACACGGTAGACGATGAATTGCTAGATGTTACGCGTTTAAATATGGAGGATGCCTGTGTGCAGATGGGCGCAGAGGTTGAGCGCAGCATACTGGAAAGCGAAGACGACCTGTCTTTGCTCTCACGGTACGCATCAAATGCCGATGTAACCTTTGAAAATGCCGTAAGTTTTTTGAGCTCTCAATCGCAGGTGGAGGAGTTCGATAATCTATATTATATCGATCTAAACGGAAAAGGCATTTCGTTAGATCATGAAGAGTTTGACTTCTCCGATAATAAATCATACCTACAGGCTAAGAATGATGAATTTCATATTGCCGAACCACATATCTCACCAATCTCGGGGGCAATCGTTTTTGATATTGCTGTGCCTGTAACCCAAGACGATACTATCACAGGTGTGCTATTAAGCGAAGTGCCAATAAATGATTTATACGAGATCATGGATAGCACCGCAGGTGGCGGATGGATTTTTCTTGTAGATTATGATTTAAACCTCTTTTTCACCTCCAGCCTAGGGCACGTAGACTATACGGCTATACCTCCTAACGATATTGAAACATTAGGGGCAGAAAATGTGAAGCAGGGGGTTGCTAATGCAAAGAACAACATCTGCGGAAGCTTTACATATGTTGCAAATTATGGGAGCGGAAATACCCAGAAGATACTTGCATATACACCTATCGCAATGACAGAGTGGGTATTGGTAGTTGCTATCGAGGAAAGCTCAATCAACATAGCTTTAGAAACAGCCGTTAGCCAGGTTAAGGGCATCGGTATCGCCCTTATAAGCATCATAATATTATTCATAATATACATCTGGATATACAGATATTTAACCCTTAGAGCTTTAGAAAAAACAGCGTATTATGATACACTCACAACCCTTCCAAACCTAGCAAAGCTAAAAAAAGATATGTTCGAGGCTTTAACAAAAAACAAGGATAAGAAATATGCGGTTGTGAAAATTGATATAGAAAATTTCAAGGCATTGAACGAGATGTTCGGCTTCGAAATAGGCAATCGGGTTTTACAAACCTTTAAGCCTATCCGCGAAACCGTGCCGGAACCATCCCTAGAAATTGCACGAACAGGTGTAGACGAGTTTATACTTTTTTCCAGCAACGGTTTTTTAGATGACATGGAAAATCGTACGGCAATTTATGAATCTTATTATCATAAATATTTACCGGAACTTGGGAATTATAATATCTCGTTTAAATACGGCAGATACCATATCCCCATGGGATATACCGATGTTGATGAGATAATAAATAGGGTGAATTTAGCCCACAGAATCTCTAAAGAGAGCAAGGGGCTTATCATATACGATTATGATGAAAGCTACTCTAAAAAGCTGCTTAAAGATGCGGAGATCACAAGCAAGATGAACAGCGCCCTAAGCAACAATGAGTTTGAGATATATCTACAGCCTAAGTTCAGCCTAAAAGACGACACCCTTATCGGTGCGGAGGCTCTTGTTCGTTGGCGGGAATCGAACGGAAGCATGATATTCCCTAACGATTTTATCCCCTTGTTTGAGAAAAACGGGTTTATCGTGGAGCTTGATAAGTATGTTTTAGGAAAGGTTTGTGAGACAATAAGGCGGTGGATTGATGAAGGCAAAAAACCTATCATAATCTCTGTAAACTATTCAAGGCATAACCTGAATAATGCAAACTTAATAAGCAACATCAGCGAAGTGGTGGATAGCCATAATGTTTCGCACGAATATATAGAGATAGAGCTTACAGAATCTACCACCATAGAAAATGAAAACCTTATCACCAAACTATTCTTCGACCTTAGAAAGGCAGGGTTTAAGATCTCTATCGATGACTTTGGTGCAGGGTACTCCTCGTTGGGGCTTTTAAAAAGCCTAAAGGCCGACACGCTAAAAATGGATAGAAGTTTCTTTAACGACAAGGAGGAACCTGTCCGTGCGGAGTATGTCGTGGATGGATTTATAAAGCTCTCACACAACCTTGATATGTATGTGGTCGCCGAGGGAATAGAAGTTATCGAGCAGATAGAAGCACTTAAAAAAATGGGCTGCGATGCCGTACAAGGGTATTATTATTCAAAACCAATTCCCATACCGGAATTTGAAGAGAAATACAAGGATTTCATCTGCTAGTTATTCAATACAATAAATTTTAAATGGCTTCAAAGGGGCGAGGGTAGGCAGGTTAAATCAAGGGCTCCTCCCCTTTTATAGCCGGAACATTCCTCGCTAAATGTAAGAGTTAAGCTAAGGGAATATCAATAGTGCATATAGAACATTAAAACACACATATAACATTAACTAAAAAGTAAAAGCCACACCTATTTTATTTATATATAAGAGGGTGTGGCTAACGTTTTCTATAATAATCAATCAAGGGCAAACTGCACAAAGAAAAAAATGACGCAGTGGTATGAGAAAATCCCGCCCTACCGGACGGGATTTTTGAATGGAGCAAAGTCCATTTCAAACTGTATTGTGTAGTCATAAAGAATTTTTTCGCCTTAATTCGTTAAT
>CAYJOX010000172.1:0-4161 GCA_964371915.1 uncultured Oscillospiraceae bacterium | reverse complement strand
CGACATGGCGTAGAAGCAATGTTAACTCCCTTGTTCAGAAGGTTTATGCGGCAGTAAAGGCCGCCGATCCATCGGTAGTGTTTGGTATTTCCCCGCAGGGCAACAACGATAACAACTATAACACACAATACAGCGATGTAAAACTATGGCTATCTACACCTGGTTATGTGGATTATATTATGCCACAGCTATACTGGGGGTTTGATTATCTTACAGCCTCGGGACGTACAGACTACCAGTTTGTGGGGCTTACGAACCAGTGGGCATCCTACCCAAGAGCACCATCTGTATCACTTTATATCGGACTTGGCGCATATAGGGTAGGTGTAGGTGACGGTGGTGCTAATGACCAAGCGGAGTGGAGTAGTGGCAGTAATCTTGCGAGACAGGTAGAGGCTCTACGAGACGTTTTAGGGGTTTCGGGATTTGCACTTTACCGCTATGATAGCCTGTTTAGGAATAGCGAACCACTTGCTGCGCAGGAGGTTGCAAATCTGGTTGCAGTATTAAATTAATAGCTACCGACTGAGGTGCCGGGGTAGTAAAAGTTTAAAATTTCTTTATAGCCACTACCATTTTCTGCCAACATTTTTGCACCATATTGGGACATGCCCACACAATGGCCTATGCCTTGGGTAGTAAAGATAAACACCTCGTCGGTATACTCTAACTGCATAGAGGTAGATCGCAACCCCAGGCTACTTCTAAGCTCCTCTGATCCTATTACAATGTCTCCGGCTGTAATATTGCTAAGATATCCGTAGTCATCATACGCAGCATTGCTAAACCATTCAATTGGCTCACCGGCCAGCTCGATAGTAGGATATTTAACAACTAGCACATCATATATCTGCTGTGCCGTGAAGGTTATCTTCTGCTGGTATTCAGGGGAGTGTACATCGTAAGGTGATTCGACCGATATTAAGTAAGGCAAAGAGGTGTCAAAGACAAGTTCGCTAGGTAATGTTTTTCCGTTCGAGAGAGGGAAATAACAGCTCAATGCTGGCTTACCTTCATAGATAACAGCCTCTCCTAAAACAGAATCTACTATTTCACCTAGGTAGCTATAGTTCTTGTCATAGCTCTCGCCCCAAAGGTGTATAAGCTCATCCTCGGTCGCAAAACCTTGATAACTTGTAGGCGTAGCAGAAAAATCTGCACCCATTGGTGTGTTGGAGGATTCCTTGTTTTCTGCACGTGCGGCCGCATAGCTATATGCTGCAACGGCCTGAGCCTTAAGGGCCTCTACAGGGTAGGAGAGAGGCATCTCTACCGCAAGAGCGCCTATCATATAGTCTTTAGCAGAGACAGTCATCGTATTTGAACGATCGGCTAGGTAGATTGTAAACTCTGCATGCGTTACCGTAGACTCTTGAACATCCGGATTAAGCTGGTCGGCGGATATATCCTGGTTAGGTGGTGTTGATACGGAAGACGGTGAGCTCAAGGCAGAGGGATCTACCCCATCACCACTGTAGGCATCAAAAAGCAATGCCCAGGAATATGGAGCTAAAAAGCTAATAGTTGCAAAAAATAGCAATAGTGCAATAATCTTTTTCATCATTTCCTCTTTCTGTATTCTTTATTTTTTGCTTTCTAAAAGATTATGCACGAAAACAATCATTTATTACATTGAGGAGTTTAATGAAAAGCATATCATTAACATTTATAGTTTTAACCTGTATAGCAGCGGGAGTTCTTAGGTTTTATGATTTAAGTTTCTATACCGATCTACAGGGCTTTTCAACCTATCTTAACGCTACGGTGCGATACATTGTTTTGTTGGCCATAGTGCTGCTTGCTGTTATCCACTCTGTGATATTTAGCGGTAAAACCATGGCTATATCCGGAAGATATTTTCTTTATTCATCCATGTTAATTACAGGTGTTATACATATCATTTTAGGTGTTGTAAATATTCTTTTTATTATTGCTAACAGCAGCACCACCATTCATGTTGTTCTAACCGCTATGATATTTATTACAGGTTTTTGGTTCACAGCCAGCTCGCTGGTTTCCTTTAAGACAAATAAAATTTTCACCTGTGGAATTATTATACCTTTAGTAGCATCGGCCTACTACTATGTATTAATGATAAACAACTTTATTACAACAGCCTCCTCTATAGATAGGGTTTCGACTGTTATTAGTGTTCTCATACCTATGTCGGTGGTAGCGTTTCTAACAAGCTATATAAAGCAGTTGTATTTTGCTAATAGAAGTTATGTGATGGTACAAATTACCGGCCTAATATGTTTTTTATTTGCGGGGTGTATAGGTGTAGCCGAACTATTTTACGGCATAACAAACGGCACCATATCAATGGTGCCATTGCTTAATTATATAGCCTGTGTTTCGATAGGCGTTTTTTCACTTTGTGCAACGGTAAGCCTGAATAAAAAGCCGGCTAAGGTAAGGCAAGATCCTGTCTATTAATAACCGATTTCATCGGTTAGGCTGTCGTCGTTTTCTACCCACTCTTCATCTACATCAAGTGCGTTAAAGGTATTCTCGTCGTTACGAATTATGACCTTTTTAATGCCGGCATTAATTATCATCCTCTTACACATAGAGCAGCTACTTGCGTTCTCTACATAGCTGCCGTCCGCTTCCTTACCGACAAGGTAAAGTATAGATCCAAGCATATTCTCTCTCGAGGCACTAATAATTGCATTTGCCTCGGCATGTACACTGCGACATAGCTCATAGCGTTGCCCGCGCGGTACATTTAGTTTTTGTCGACGACAGAACCCTAGATCACAGCAGTTTTTTCGCCCACGTGGTGCACCGGCAAAACCGGTAGAAATAATATTATCATTTTTAACTATAATAGCCCCGTAGTTGCGGCGTAGGCAGGTACCCCTCTTTGCCACGGTTTCGGCTATGTCCAGATAGTAGTTGGTTTTATCACGTCGCATTACACATCTCCTAAAAGTTCTATACTAAGATATTATATTAATTTGCCGAAAAATGCAAGAGGTTTTTTATGGATAGTACAAAAAGCAGGTTACTAACCGCAGCTAAGAAGGCGGCCGAGAATGCCTATAGCCCATATTCCGGCTATAAGGTAGGTGCGGCTGTGCTTGGGGCGGACGGTAAGGTGTATACTGGGTGTAATGTAGAAAACGCATCCTACGGGGCTACAAACTGTGCAGAGCGCACAGCAATTTTTAATATGGTATCACAGGGGTGCACACAGATTACCGAGATGGCTGTTTATTGCGGTGCCGGAAGTAGCTGTATGCCCTGCGGTGTATGCCGACAGGTAATAAGTGAGTTTACGGCAACGCCTAATATACTAATACATACACTAGGAAGCGAGCTGCAAAAATCATTTACAGTAAACGAGCTTCTACCACATGCATTTAGCGGAGAATTTAATGAAAAAATATAATCTTACCGATCGAGGCACGATAGCAAAACTTTGTGGCGAACACAATGCCACCCCTACAAAAAGATATGGCCAAAATTTCATTGTTAACGCAGGATTATGCCCCAAAATAGTAGAGCACTCCGGTATAACACCGCAGCACGGTGTTTTAGAGATTGGCACCGGTATAGGCACGCTTACCGAGTGCCTTTGTGAGCAGGCTAAAAAGGTAGTAAGCCTTGAGATTGACCACCGCATGGAACCGATACACGAAAAAACCCTTGCCCATTGTGATAACCTAACGGTTAAATTTTGTGATGTAATGAAAACTGACCTTGCGGCGTTACTACAGGAGGAGTTCGATGGTATGCCGGTGGCGGTAGTGGCAAACCTGCCCTACTACATAACAAGCCCTATAATTATGATGCTACTTGAAAAACGGCTTGGCTTTGAAAGCGTAACGGTTATGGTGCAAAAAGAAGCTGCCGACAGGCTATGTGCCGATGTAGGCAGTAGGCAGAGTGGTGCGGTTACGGTAGCGGTAAGCTACTATACAAAGCCACAGAAGTTGTTTGATGTACAAAGCGGTTCCTTCTATCCGCCGCCAAAGGTTGCCTCCAGTGTAATTAGGCTTATGCCTCAGGAGCCACTACAGTACCCTGTAAGCGATGAAAAGTTCTTCTTTAGGGTTGTGAGGGCTGGGTTCGAACAGCGCAGAAAAACGCTCGTAAACGCACTAAATGCCGCCCTTACACACGGCAAAGAACAACTTGCCGATGCTATTACCGAGG
>CAYJOX010000171.1:990-4179 GCA_964371915.1 uncultured Oscillospiraceae bacterium | reverse complement strand
TGCGAGGCTATCGGAAACGAAATTGCTGCAATAGATACCGTAAATAGTGAAATATATCTTAAAAATACACAGGACTATATATCAAGGTTAGAGGAGCTTAATACAGAATATGAAACAGCAATTTCGCAGGCCGACAGGGATACACTGGTTTTTGCGGATAGGTTTCCTTTCCTTTATTTGATGAATGACTATGACGTAAACTATTATGCGGCTTTTCAGGGGTGCTCGGCTGAGACTGAGGCAAGCTTTGAGACAATTAAGTTTTTAACCGATAAGGTAGACGAACTAAACATAAATAAACTTTTAATACTTGATAATGGTTTGGTAGAGCTTGCCGACACCATAATTAATGAAAGTGAAGATAAAGACGGTGAAACAATGACTTTGCATTCTATGCAATCGGTTTCGCAAGATGATATTGATGCCGGTGCAACATACTATGGATACATGCAGGAAAACTTAGAGACAATTAAACTTGCACTTGCTGAGTAATTTTTTCTACAGTTTGTAATAGTTACTTTATCGCAGATATTCAAAAAGATGTTGAAAGGATAATTTGTGGAAATAGTATGCAATAATCTTTCGGTCGGATATAATAACACGCCACTTCACAGTAATATAAACTTTACAATACCACCGGGTGCATATGTATGTGTTGTCGGAGAAAACGGAGCCGGAAAAAGCACTTTAATTAAAACTATATTAGGGTTGTTACCCCCTATTGATGGCACAATTACTATGGGGAAGAACTTATCCTCGGCTGATATAGGTTATCTGCCACAGCAGACACAGGTTCAAAGAGATTTTCCGGCTTCTGTATATGAGGTTGTAATATCAGGTTGCCTAAATAAGCTAGGGTTAAGGCCGTTTTATAATAAATCAGAAAAGAAGTTCGCTAAGGATATGTTAAAGAAGTTAAATATTCTTGACCTTAGTAAGAAAAGTTATAGCGAGCTGTCGGGCGGGCAACAGCAACGCGTTCTACTAGCACGAGCCTTATGTGCAACAAACAAGGTTTTACTGCTAGATGAACCGACAGCTGGGTTGGATGTTTCAGCAACATCTGAATTTTATAAGCTTATTAAGCTATTAAATGAAGAGGGAATTACAATAATTATGATTACCCACAACCTAAACGAAGCAATATCAGATGCAAATTTAGTATTGTGTTTAAATAATTGTGGTGTGAACTGTATGACGGCACAGGCTTATGAGGAAGGTAGAAAATATGATGAACACACTGCTTGACTATCTATCCTACGATTTTGTTATATATGCATTCATTGTCGGAATATTGGTTGCATTTTGTTCATCGTTATTAGGTGCAACATTGGTGCTAAAAAGATTATCGTACATTGGAGATGGGCTATCTCACATAGCATTTGGCGGCATTGCGGTTGCGGCTGTTCTGGATATTGCCAATCAGGATATATTCGTGTTTCCAGTTACAGCTATTTCTGCCGTGATATTACTTAGGATAGGGCAGAACACTAAGATAAATGGTGATGCTGCCATCGCAATGATGTCGGTGGGTTCACTTGCAGTTGGTTACCTACTTATGAATGTCTTTTCCGTTTCAACAAACTTAGCAGGGGATGTATGCACTACGCTTTTCGGCTCTACTTCTATACTAACCCTTACGACGAATGATGTTATAACAAGTTTAATTTTATCTATTTTTGTAATAATTATTTTTGTGTTATTTTACAATAAAATTTTTTCGGTTACT
Source organism: uncultured Oscillospiraceae bacterium (assembly GCA_964371915.1). Taxonomy (GTDB): domain Bacteria; phylum Bacillota; class Clostridia; order Oscillospirales; family Ruminococcaceae; genus CAYJBH01. The sequence continues at coordinate 2,450 of CAYJOX010000171.1, read as the reverse complement.
TTTGATGAAAACTTTGCAAAAGCAACCGGAATAAAGGCGGATATATATAACCTAATCATTGCCGTTACAATATCAGCGGTGATAGTTGTCGCAATGAATCTGGTTGGTTCACTATTAATCAGTGCACTTGTAGTTTTTCCTGCGCTTTCTTCGATGCGGCTACTTAAAAGCTTTAAATCGGTTATCATCGCTTCCTCGATAATATCAATTGTTTGTGCCTTTATAGGAATAATTGTATCGATACTCTATGGAACACCTGTAGGTAGCACAATAGTTACCGTAAACCTTGTTGTGTTTGGGTTATCCTTTGCAACTTCAAAAGTACTCATAAAACGATAAACTACAGATAAAAAGAGCTGGTAGATTTAATTTAAAAAATCTGCCAGCTCTTTTATGCCTTCATTTGTAGTACAACTTATATAAAATATATGCTCTGCACCGGACATCATTAATAACTCCTCGAGCCGCTTTGTCTGTACCTTATCGGTTTCGAGGTCGGTTTTTGTAATTACACCTATTATAGGCTTGTTAAACATCCCACTCATCTGTGGGGAAAAGCTGCACTGCTCCTCGGTGCAGTCCTGAAGCATCAATATATAATCCGCCTCTACAGCTGTAACAACAAGTGCGCGATAAAATTGTTTGTTCTCGATATACTCACCGGGAGTGTCGATGATTTCATCCCCAAGCACCTCTATAGATTGCGTTTTTTTATGCTGAACCTCTTGCTTTAAAAGCAGTTGGGAAAGGGTGGTTTTACCGCAACCGGTTTTTCCTATTATTAATAATTTTTTCATCTCTATTTACCGTTATCTTATTAAGATTTAGTAATGTTAGTAGGTGTAAACCCGATAACATTTTCTAGCACATTGATAATATCGTTCATTGCAGCTTCTACGCTTGCAACATCCCCACATACAACGAGCGAGCCACTAAACCTATCTACAAACACTATCTCTACCTCTGCCGCCTTAGAGGCGACATCAGCGCCAACAATTGCGGCTTCACTCGGTGTAATTGTAAGTATACCAAGTGCACCCTTGCGCTGTGAAACCACCCCTATTTTTTTATATAGGTCATCGGTTGGGTTTGCAATCAGATGTGCCATAGTAATCTGCTTTCCCGGAACAAACTCCTGTATTATTCGTTGCTTTTGTTCTAACATCTGCTCTCCTAAATTTAAATATACCTTTGTTGTGGATTATGATACCTATCGACGCTATCATTTAAAATTCTTGTCCGCTATACTACGATAAGAAATATTGTTCTGCGCTAAAAAACGGCACAACATTATATAAATTGCGCTGGATAGCCTGTTTAGTGCCTCGACTATATCCGGCCTTAAACAGCTATTGTCTTCGCTCTCGAATGCCGTTACAGCAACAACCTCACACTCTCTTGCAATTGTTCTTAGGCGGTTTAACCCTACCGGTATGGCGCCCATATCATAGCTAATTACA
>CAYJOX010000171.1:0-980 GCA_964371915.1 uncultured Oscillospiraceae bacterium | reverse complement strand
GAAATACCGATGCATCTTTTTACATTGTGGGATGTGCTACGCAGCTCGTCAGAATTTAATCCCAATAATGAAATTGGCTCGATCGGCTTATCTTTTACCTCTGCTGCTAAAATATTTCCAGTTAGCTCAACTATTTCTTGAAGTTGCTGTAATATGCTGGGTTGATTTAACCCCTCGGCGTAGAGCTGTAGGCTTATTATCTCTGCCGTTAGATAATCTAGCTTTCCACGTAATTTTATACGAGGATGATTTTTATTAACAATGATAGAGCCATTAAGGTGTGTAGTATGCTCGGCTTTTTTAGCGGCCTTATTGCTAACCAATATTATGCCATGACTGTCTGCATAATCCTTGGCTAAATCGGTAAGGCGGGCTTCGGCCGGCACAATATATTTTTTGCCGTCGGAGTTTGTGGCGGCAACAGAAATATCTTTTTCGGTAATATATAACATCTTTGTTTCCTAAATATTTACTTTAAGATAGATGAAATCATCTTTGTTTAATTGGGGTTTGTGCTATTTCACAAACCTTGGCAGCAAATGCCTCACATGCGGCTTGGCAGGCTGATTGCTCGCCGGATAATCGCCCTCCGCCAAAGTTAGTTTCGGTAGGCGGGCCATGAAAAACCTTCATTGTAACATCGGAAACTTTTAGTGCGGCATCAAGGCCGGATATAGCTTCAAGTGGTGGTGCTATTAATACCGCCATTGCCTCGCCCGGGTTTGCGCCGGATGTTGTTGCAAGATATGACCCTATACTGGAAACACAGTGTGAAAAATATACTATGCTGTCATCTTCATTTGCACTGTAAAAGCACGCATCATTCTCGATAAAGCTTATCGCAGCATCGATGCCTGCCTGTAGCTGTGCCGGTTCGCTTGCTGCAAGTATGCCTATAAACTCGCCTGCAAGCCTTGTGCTTGCATTTGAAGCCCCGCCATACATGCTTGTTGCATATGTAACCCGTACATCGGCTTTTT
>CAYJOX010000170.1:0-4207 GCA_964371915.1 uncultured Oscillospiraceae bacterium | reverse complement strand
CTGCAAAAACTATGGGATAGACGATAGCCGCCGAATGATACTCTACATCTCATCCTTTGGCTATGCCAACATGGATGATAGGGAGGTTGAGGAACTTAGTGCCATGGCCGGCCTTGACTTTAGAGGGTTTAGAGATACAAATAAAAAATCTATGGAGACAACGCTTGATTGGTTCTGTGAGGCACTAGAACGCTGTGATGATATAAGCATAGTCTACCGCCCCCACCCCAGCGAGTGGCGGTGTGAGCGCCTTGGCGAGATGCAAAAGCGGTATGATAATTTTCATGTAATATCCGATCACTCGGTAAAACAGTGGGTTGTTGTGGCAGATAGGGTGTATAACTGGATGTCCACCGCCCTTGCCGAGGTGTATTTTGCCGGCAAGGGGTGCGGTATTCTTCGCCCCTACCCGATAGAGCAGGAGTATGATCCGGTTATCTATGAGCAGGCGGACTATATAACCGAGCTTGGCGGCTTTTTAGAGGATTTAAAGGCAGAGGGTGATATCTACCCCTTTGATGAGGATTTTCTAAAAAGCTTTTACAGCGTTACCGATAAACCTGCCTATATACGCATGTGCGATCTACTGGAAAGGGTACATAAAGAGCCACCGAGAGGTGCGGTTTTTGGCGAGGGCTACACACCACGCTTTAACCTACTTAAATACTGTGCACTTATCGGAATACATGTTTTTCATGCCGTAAGGTTTAACCCTGCAAAGCTTACCTTTATCCCCCCATTTGCCGAGTTTGCCGGTAGGATATACGGCTATGTTCAAAAGGGGTATGTCCCACCACAAAAGGTAGAGCAGATGCGCAGGAAAGCAGAGTTTTTTGTTAACAAGATCGGGGAGGAATAGCCATGAAAAAGGGGTTTTCCGTTGCCGGTTTTCTACGCTCGGCACTCTCCTACTCGGTTGCCACATATGTAAACTTTATCATCTATGGCCTATCGGTATTGATGACAACCTACCTTATGTCGCCCGAGATATTTGGCCCTGTAGATCTGTTTATCTCGGCCGCAACGCTTATAATGAACACCGCCGTGCTAGGCCTTGACCAGGCGTTTATACGTTTTTTTAACGAGCCACCGCTGGGCATGGGAACTAAAAGGCTTTTTACCGTCTGCCTTTTTTTCTCGGTAAGCACCCTTATTATAGTCGGAATACCTGCATCACTCTTCTTTAACGATTCTATAGCCATGCTGTTTTTCTCGCAGCAGATGCCTGCCTATATAACACCATTACTTTTTATCAACGCATTTTTATTAATGCTTGCACGTTTTTATAACATAGCCTACCGTATGGAACAAAACCTAAAACTCTACACGATAGAGAGCATAGGTATGCAGTTTTTTAGTAGGTTTTTTTATGTTATCGGTGCGCTTGTACAGCCCAGTTTTGAGATGGTGGTTGTGTTCTTAACCGGCGGGCTTTTAGTTTTTGCTTTAATATTTGCACTGCTAAGAAGGGATAAACCATTCCCCGATAGAATATCCTTAAAAAGGGAGGGGCTAAACAGCCTTATTCCCTACGGCCTTGCGCTTGCCCCCACCCCTGTAATGCTATATCTTACCTCGTTTTTTTCTAAGGTATATGTAGGCAACCTTTTTGGCAGTGCCGAGCAGGGTATCTATTCAATGGTGGTACTGCTCTCTAACGTAATTGCCGTTATTCAGGCAGGCTTTGCCACCTATTGGTCGGCATTTATCTATGCAAACTACCGCACAAACCAAAAGGAGATTGCAAAGGTACATGATTATGTACTACTTTTAACCGCGCTTTTCTTTGCCCTGCTTATAATGTTTGAGGATCTTTTGTTTTTGGTGCTTGGCGAAAGCTACCGCATCGGTATGGAGCTTTTCCCCATCCTATCTCTCGGGCCGCTGTTCTTAATTATAAGCGAGACAACGGTATACGGAATATCGATATCTAGGCGCACTATCTTTGATGCCATCGGCATTGCAATATCTCTTGCGGGCACGGTGTTATTTAGCCTTATTTTTACCCCAATATTCGGCATGATAGGTGCCGCTTCTGCAACCGCAATAGCCGGAATATTAATGTTCATCTTCAGAACAATAATAGCACAGAAATTTTACCGAACGATAGACAGCCCCGCAAAAAGTGCGATAAGCCTCACAATAGTAGTTATAATGGCGGTATTTGGCACAATTTTCACAAATATTTTTTGGATTAAATTTACTTTCACCTTAATTTGTGCTATAATTATACTTGGTATCTATAGAAATGAATTGTCACAGGCACGCTCGTTTGCGGCCGGTATTTTTAACAAAAATAGTAAAGGAGAGTAGGAGTTTGGGATTTTTTTCACCTAACTATCTTAAAGAGGGTAGAGGCGTTCGTAAGGACGAGCCTAAAAAAAAGGGTATAATGCGCCTTTTTGAAATTATAGCAAGGGACATGGGCGATCTTCTAAAGCTCAATATTGTATATTTAATATGCTGTATACCGATAGTTACTATCGGCCCTGCCACTACCGCACTATCTGCCGTAATGACAAAAAGAATACGGGATATCCCCTGCTATGTTTTTCACGAATACAAAAAAGCATTTAAGGAGAATTTCAAGAGGTCTTTTATTGCCGGTCTTTTGGTTGGTTTTTTCTTGATATTAAGCAGTGTTGCCGCATATTTCTATTCAAACTGGAACACCAGTGCTGTAGGCACCGGCGAACAGATTGTTACCTTAATGTTATCTAGCATTACCATAGTAATGTTTGTTATAATTTTTATAGCCAGTAACTATCTATTTACCCTAATTGCGGTTATCGATCTTCCACTAAAACAGCAGATAAAAAATGCGCTCCTTTTAACCGTAGCTTTTCTGCCACGTTCCGGCCTTATACTTGTTACCATAGTACCTATCTGGGTTGCCACAATTTTATTTTTTCCATTCACTGTCATATGCTTTTTTGTCTATCACTTTTCGCTTGTTAACCTTATAGCAAACATGAATGTATGGGCGGTAGTTGAAAAGGTATTTGTAAACGATAACGATGAGAGTTTAGATCAAGATGATGCAAAGCAGTAACCATAGCCAGCCTAGATCACTTTCCGATATGCGCAGAATACAGGCACGCCGCCGCCAGAATGCGGCAAGGCGCCGTGTTGCACTATCGGTAATGTTTGTAGTAATGACAGGTGTATTTTCGTTTGGTTTTATTAGGTTTTTCGAAGCGGGCTTTTTGGCCTCGGTACCGGAGCTTATAGCACCGGATGGCCCCACCGGCACACAGGGGGACAATAACCAAGGTTCTACCACAGTCCCACAAGAGTCAGTCTCGCAGCTGGCCATACCAAATACAGTAGAGCAAACCATTAACCTATTGCCGCCACAGGCGCAATCGGCAAAGATGCTGTCGTTGCCGGAAAACGGTAAGGTAGATATGGTCTATTTTAACGACGCCGTTTTTATGGGGGATTCGCTTGCACAGGGCTTTGTGGAGGCATATAATATCTTCCCCAACTCCTTTAGTGCGGCCTATAAAGGCATGTCCACCCAGGGCTTTGTTACCAACACGGTAGAGGGGCCGGACGGTGCGGCAATTAACCCTATCGATCTAATGGGAACCTACAGCCCTGCCAAGATTTATATCCTAGCCGGCGCTAACGATCTTGTCTGGGCAAGCGAGGCACAGGTTTTAGCCTCCTTTACCATGTTGCTTGATACCTTAAATACAAAGCTACCAAACGCCATTATCTACCTTATGAGCATACCTCCGCAGACAGAGGCCCGCTCTGCCGATGAGCGTTACAGCGTTTCCTATATCAACAGCTTAAACGATAAGCTAGCAGTTATCGCGGCAGATAGGGGCGTACAGTACCTAGATCTGCACGAGATACTTGCCGATAGTAGCGGCTACCTGAGGGCGGATATAGCACAGGGTGATGGATACCATATAAAGCCGGAGGGCTATATCGAGATTAGGGATTATCTGCAAACCCATACGGTGCATACCGATGCCAACCCCTACCTGCCCGGCTCGCCATACTATATCGACCCTAGCGCCACTGCACAGGCCGAACCGGTAGCAGAACCTGCACCGGCCGAAACAGCTGTAGCAGAGGAGCCGGCGGCAGAGGCACCGGCTGCGTAGCAAAGCCGCAATACCCAAAACCATGCCCTTTGCCAAAAAGAAAGGATCTGCAATAATGAGTATGGATGTTTTCGGGCTAACCACGCTTA
>CAYJOX010000169.1:0-4226 GCA_964371915.1 uncultured Oscillospiraceae bacterium | reverse complement strand
AGCCATTTGTTGAAGGTCAAATTTGCCGCACATGTCACCAAATTTGACATTTTAGGAGCATAATAAGTTTTTTTGACACTCTGAAGCACACTTTTATGTGTGCTTTATACAGCGCAAACAATTCGAAAAAATTAGTTATATAGTTTTGAAAGGATATGATTATGTGTGTCTGTGGTCGCAATTTTAGGTGTAGAAGCCAGTAGTAAATTTATATCTTCATGAAAACACAGATAGATAAGAATTTACGAGGACCATATTATGCAACAGCAACTTATAGATTTTTTTACAAATATTTTATCGCCATTAGGTGTTAGCGAGCCGATGGTAGGTAATGTGCTCGGAACTTTTGTTTTCCTTTTCGCCGAACTAATGCTTTTATTTGTTCTTATAAGCTTTTTTGTGGGATTACTGCAAAGCTATATCTCAAGAGAGAAAATTCAAAAGGCACTTACAACAAAATATAGATTTCTAAACAGCATACTCGGAGCGGTTTTAGGTTCTGTTACACCTTTTTGCTCCTGCTCAACCATCCCGCTTTTAGTGGGCCTTAGGAAAAGCAGGGCACCTTTTGCCGGAATGGTATCTTTTCTATTAACCTCGCCTATATTAAACCCCATGATAATTATTATCTTCTTTAGTTTTTTCGGCTTTGTGCCAACACTCCTATATGCGGGAATAGCGCTCGCATTTGCTATCGTCGTAGGGTATATACTAGACCGTTTAGGCTTTGAAAAATATTTTAAAGATAGCAATGTTGCAAACTTTAACGAAGATGCAAGCTGCTGTGATACCGCATCTACTGAAGACCCCTGCTGTTCGGCATCAAGCGAAAAAGCTTCCTGCTGCGAAACATTAGACGAGGAAACAACAAAGGTAGAAACAAATTATAGCTGTGCCGTACCGGCCGCCGAAACATCCTGCTTCTCATCATCTGCAGGCGAGGCTACTAGCTGTTGCGATGCTCCCGATATGTCTTTCAAGAGTCAAGATGATACTATATTCCAAAGGCATATAAAGGTGTGGAGCTACTCTTTAAAGGATGCGTGGAATCAATTTAAGAAGATAACACTTTATCTCCTTATCGGGGCCGGCATAGGCTCGTTTATCTACGGCTTTGTACCGGAGGAGTTTTTGGTGCAGGTAGCGGGCGAACAAAACCCATTTGCAGTGCCGATTGCCGCTATTTTAGGCGTTCCCATGTATATTAGAACGGAGGCTGTTTTACCGCTTGCAAACATGCTTATCGGCCAAGGGGTAGGGCTTGGGACAATGGTGGCACTTATAATCGGTGGAGCCGGTGCAAGTATTCCGGAGGTATCACTCCTTAGCACACTATTCAAAAAGCAGTTTATTATAACCTTCCTTATCTGCATATTTACCGTTGCGGTAATTTCCGGATATGCCTTTAATATTTTAATATAACATAACACTTTTTGAATATTCTTAATGTTTTGTAACACAATAATTTAACTACCTTTGGAGGTAAATATGAAGCTATTATTTGATAGAGAGGAACTGACATTTAATGGGGAGATAAAAAACATCGTAGATCTCTGTGAAAAGAACAATATAGAAATCACAGCTCCCTGCTATAAGAGCGGTAGAATCGGTGGTTGCTGTTCGGCTTGTGCCATAGAGGTTGATGGGCGCAGAGCTTTTGCCTGTGCCACCAAACCTAAAGATGGAATGAAGATCGTTTATAATCGAGAGGATTTAATAACCGAGCGACAGGAAAAACTTATTGCATATGAAAAAACACTGAAAGAGGGCAATTCAAGTTCATGTTGTAACTGCTCTTGTAACGGTTGCTAATTAACTGCAGAAAAGGACTGTGCCGCAGCTAAGGTACAGTCCTTTTCTATAATATCCCGATTAATCTACAAACGGCTGGCAAATTGGAATTGCGATTATAGTTTCAAAATCGAAACTATATTGACTATCTCTTTGGTTTGTGATATAATTTCAATATTGAAACTATTTGAGTTGAGGTATTCTATGAGGGACGCATATTTTAAATTTATGAGCGCAGTTGATATTGACTGTTATAAAAGCATTCGCGAGAGTGAGATTGGCAGCACCTTGCCATATTCTGATGTTTTACAGCTGTTTATTATTAATCACAAACCAAATATGACGGTAAGCGAACTTGCCGACAGGCTTAATCTTTCTCGCCCTGCTACAACTCAGAAGGTAAATGAACTTGCAAATAAAGGGCTGGTTATAAAAACGGGCTCAACCGAGGATAAAAGGGTAACCTATCTATCCCTTGCCGAGAGTTTAATTCAACACGGTAGCGATACAAAGTCCGCTTCACTTATGGATGCAGTAGATAAAAAATTTTCAGACGATAAAAAGGCTGTATTTACAGAGATACTAAACTTTATGGCAGATTACCTGCAGGAGGGCTAATGAGAAACGAAATAATAAAAATAACAGGGGCAAGGGAGAATAACCTTAAAAACATCTCGGTAGAGATACCAAAATACAAGCTAGTTGCTTTAACCGGGGTATCGGGCAGTGGAAAAAGCAGTTTTGCCATGGATATTTTGCAAAAAGAATGCCAACGGCAGTATCTAGAATCAATGGGAATGGTGACGGACGGGCTAAACAAACCACAGGTTGATAGTATTGTTGGGCTTTCTCCCTCTATTTCTGTCGGGCAAAGGGTCCTTTCTAATAATCCACGCTCAACTGTAGGGACATACACAGAGATACTCACCTATCTTCGCATATTATATGCAAAACTTGCTACAAGAATTTGCCCTAGCTGCAATGGCGAAATCGAACCAACTTTTGATGAGGATGCGGAGATTGATTTTACCGATACTGCCTGCCCACATTGTAAAGCCAAGCTTCATCACCTTAGCATGGCGAGTTTTTCTTTTAATAAAACAGAGGGGGCTTGCCCAAAGTGCAAGGGTATCGGAGTTGTTAAGGATATAGATTTTTCTAAGCTTATAGATACAAGCCTGACAATAAAAGAGGGCGCTATTAAAATTTGGGGTAACGAGACTTTTTTTGAGCATTATTCAAATGTATTTGAGGCTTGTGGTAAACATTATGGCTTTATCTTTGATGTTACAAAGCCGATAAAAGACTATACCGAGCTTGAAATGTTGGTGCTTCTTGATGGTGTAGAAAGTGATGAATTTAAAAAACGCTTCCCTAACATCAAAAAACCAAAGCGTGTAATGGACGGTTATGTGGAGGGACTTCGCACCTTTGTCAACAAAAAAGTGGTGGAGTCGGCTACAAAAAAGATAGCTAATCCTGTAATTGCAAATGCAATCGGCAGCACACCCTGTGATGAATGCAAAGGAACAAAGCTTGGCTTTAACGGCAGAACTGCGAAATTAAATGGAAAAACTATAATAGAGGTCAGCACCTTTACAATGTCGGCACTTGTTGGTTTTCTCGAGGATACTAAGAATAGTTCCTCTACATCCGCTAAAGAAATTGCTACTGTTGTTATAGGTGATATTTTAAAAAGAGTTAGGGGTATTTCAAAAATCGGGCTAGAATATATTTCTATCGACCGACCTGTTAGCACCCTTTCGGGTGGTGAAAGCCAGCGAATTAGGCTTGCAAGCATTCTAGAAAGCGGCCTAACAGGGGTTTTATACATTTTAGATGAACCGACAACAGGGCTACACGCAAGAGATACCGCACTACTATTAACAGCCATAAAAAAACTGCGAGACCTTGGCAACACAGTTATAGTTATTGAGCATGATATGGATTTTGTAAAAGAGTGTGATTATGTTATTGATTTCGGTGTCGGAGCAGGCTCTCTCGGCGGTGAAATTGTCGCAAGCGGTACTGTTTCAGAGGTTATACAGAATAAAATATCCAAAACAGCTGAATATTTAAGAGGCGAAAAGAGCAAACCGAGCTGTAAAAAGATAAACACAGGTAGGTTTATCGAGGTTAATAATGCCGCTGTGCATAATCTTAAAAATGTTTCGGTGAATATTCCACTCGGCCTACTTGTTTCTTTTGCGGGGGTTTCGGGCAGCGGTAAAAGCAGCCTTGTTTTTGATGTAATAGAACAAAGAAAAAACGCAGAAAGCATTAAAGGTTTTGACTATATTTCAGAGGTAATTAAAATCGACCAAAGCCCTATTGGCAGACAAAGCCGAAGCAATATCGCAACATACACCGAGGTTTTTACACTTATAAGAGAGCTTTTTTCTGTACAACCCGAAGCTAAAGCACAAAAACTTAAA
>CAYJOX010000168.1:0-4239 GCA_964371915.1 uncultured Oscillospiraceae bacterium | reverse complement strand
GGTGTGCATACCGAGCGAGAATACAAAAAGTACGGCTGTCATTGTATAAAAGCTGGGTGTCCAGACGGCAAGGGCCACTATTCCTATAGCCGAAAGTGCATGTGCGACTATCGCAATGCGAATATCCCCAAGCCTTGCCAGTAACATTATTACAAAGATGGCGATAACACCCGGTAGCTCACGAGGTATCTCTATAAAACCACGCTGTTGTGCGGTTGCGTTATAGGCATCCTTGTAGTAGTTGGACATTATGGTATCGCTAAAACCCATTGCCATGGCTATAACACAGGTTGCGATTATAAAGAGAACTATTAGCGGTGTCTTTTTTTTCATCAATATTCCTTTAAGTTAATGTTAATAACCTCTCTGCAAAACTACCGCTACAAAGCTTTACAGAGCAGCTGCAAGCACGGCAACCGTACGGCAGGCTATTGGCCAAACCGTTCGGATTTTATATCTGCCCTACCGCTATAACCGGCATGGCTAGCTAGGGGCTTATACTGCCAAGCCCCAAAAAATGGCACTATTGCTTAAAACGCCCTTTTATTGTTTATACTCTTTCATCCGTTAAAAGCTCTTCCTCGGATTCCAGCTTTTTCGTTCCACAACGGTTGCAGAAAATATCCTTATCGGACATGCAGTTTCCGCACTTGCCACAGAAATAATCGCTTTTTGGCTCTACGGGCTGTTCCGGATTAGATGCCGGTATGCCACAGCTTGCCTCTAGTATGCTTATCTCGTAGTTGTAGTTGTCTATGATATCCTCGGTACGGGCCTTTTGCAGCTTAAACTCCTCACGAAGTTTTTCTATCTTTGCAAAATACTCATCAAACTTATATTCGGTAATGCCGGCGAGATGGCTTTCGTAAACTATACTACCTATTCGCACAAGAACCTTTTGTATCTCGGCCTCATTCTCTGCCATATCTTCGCTTAGGCTTGCCTGTATCGTGTGTTTCTTAAACTCGATACTCTTTATCTCCTTTTTCATACGCTCGTACGGAGATTCTTCCCTTTTAAAAAACTTAGTTATCGACATACTAATCACCTCTCTTTTTTAATTTTTTTAACAACAAAAGACCAGCCACGGAAAGTAATATAATAACATAGGGGCCGGGGCAGACAGAAAACAACCTTACATCTAGTAGCACCGCAGGGAAATTTGTTGCCGTTATTTCGGAGAAGACGGACATGTTTAGTATAAAGGCAATGAAAAAGGGTGTTAAACCGGCGGCCAACGATATAAAGTATGCAAGCTGCCCAAGGATATTAACAAGGCTGCTTTTGCCGTGTAAAAACATTACAAACAGTGCATTGCTAAGCAGTAAAGAAAAACCTGCCACTAGAAGAAATAGTGCGAAAAATGGTAATATCCACATACCTTGAAAGGAGGCGAATATCATAAAAAATAGGTTGACGACGTTAAGTATAGAATAATCACTTCTTATTACCAGCGGCTGCTCGGATAGGCCGGCGAAATAAGGCGTGGACTCAAAAAGTGATGTAAGCTTGATAAAATCCGGCGAGATTGTTAACCAATCGGTAAGGGAAAATATAAAGATAAGGGCACTAATGGCAAATAGTGCCACCTCGTAAGGGCTTTTCTTTACCTCTGCTATAAGCTTATTCTCGTTTAAACGCTTTAGCGTTGCATCCCTAAAACTTTCGGCCTTTCTACCACAGCGTGTGCAGTAGGCGGAATTTTCCGGTATAAAATTACCGCAGTTTTTACATGTCATAATCTTTCTCCGATAGTATGGCTATGCCTGCCGATTATCTGTAGTTTCTTGTTAAAACGTTGTAAACCTGCTGTAGCTTGGGCAGTGCATAGGGGTAAAAGTTTTTATAGGACTTGCAAAAATAGTTTGCGCCGATGCCATCCTCAAAATAATCCCTATCACGGCGGCAACCGCCACGGCAGACCCTATACCACCTACATACCTTACACTGCTCGGCCACATGCTTGCTCTGCTTAACAAAGCCTATCTCTTCTCTCTTTTCGTCTATCTCGGCAAGGCTGTTTGTATTAAGGTTACCCAGGCGGTAGTTATCAAGCATATAAAAATCACAGGGGTAAACATCGCCGTTTGCCTCTATTACATACTGCATAGAACATACTCCGCTCATCCCACATGCCTCATACGGGCGGCCATCTATCATCAGTAAAAGGTTATCGAAGAGGCGGTGATATTTCTTCTTGCCTGTCATTGCATCATGGTACCAACAATCAAAGGCGGATTTTAGATATCGCTCAAAATCATCCGGCGTGAGCGACCATTCCTCCCTGCCACGCTCATCCCCTAGGGGGTCTAGGCAGGGTATATACTGCTGATATTCAAGGCCACTACGATTAAAAAAGCTATATGTCTTTGCAAAGCTACGGCAGCTATCCTTAGTTAGCACCGCAAGTACGTTGGTATCCACCCCGTGGCTTAGCAGTAGCTGTTTTGCACGCAGAACCCTACTATAGGTACCCTTGCCGGCGGCATCTACACGGTATTTATCGTGTAGCTCCTTTGCACCATCCAGCGAAAGCCCTACAAGGAAGTTGTGCTTTTTAAAAAAATTACACCACTCATCGTCTATCGATAGGCCGTTTGTCTGTATAGCATAGGCAACCTCTACCCCGTTAACGTTGTACTTTGGCACGAGCGAGACAACCTTTTCAAAAAATTCAAGCCCTGCAAGGGTAGGCTCACCACCCTGAAAGGCTATCGTGATATGTCGAGTAACCTCACATAGGGTGTTTTTTAAAATGTTACCCAGCGTATCATCCGACATAAAGCCGTAGTTAGGTATATCACGCTTAGAGGTTTCATCTGCATAAAAGCAGTACCTGCACCGCATGTTACACATGCCGCTGGCCGGTTTTATTAGTAGATTAAGGTGTTGCAAAATTCTCCTTTCGAGATGTTTGTGGCCGAGGCATTGAAACTATTAAGAAAATGGTGTATAATGATATAATCATCAACACAATACTACATTAATTATGATAACATTATTCGGTGTAAATATCAACTCATTTTTTCTTATCGCGGCGGTAGGAGTGCTTTTTGGTGCGATTATCTTAAGCAGGCTTTATAAAAATGTTATAAGCCCCTTCTTCGTACGGCTTTGTGATAAGACACGCAGAAAATATAACAATATAATTGTAGAATCCTTTTCGGCGCCTACAACGGTAATGATACTATTTGTAGGTTTTTTTGCTTCACTCTCGCTCGGGTTTACGGCTTTTAATATAGTGCCGCCCGATATAGTGCATGCGGTGGGCGATAAGGCTATACGTGTAGCCATAATAATCTATTTTACCTGGGGGCTTTTTTTAGCCGGCGATATATTTACCGAGTTTATTCATAATGTCGGCAGTAAGATAGATATTCAGGCAGGGCAGATGGCCTCTAAATTTCTGGGCTATGTGTTTAGGTTTGTGATACTCTCGATAAGTGCGGTTGTGCTTATAGGGGAGTTTGGTTATGATGTTAACGGGCTACTAGCCGGCCTTGGGCTTGGCGGTTTAACCTTTGCCCTTGCGGCGCAGGATAGTGCGGCTAACTTTTTTAGCGGCGTTGTGCTTATATTTGAAAAGCCGTTTCAGGTGGGGGATTGGGTGGTAGCCGGTGAGATTGAGGGCTCGGTAGAGGAGGTAACGTTTCGCAGTACCAAGATACGTGCACTGGATGGCTCTATCAATGTAATACCAAACTCTAAGGTGACGGCCGAGGCTATTGTAAGCTATACCGACCTTAAGAACAGATATGCAACCCATAAGATAGCGATAAACCCTAACACACCGCTAGAAAGCATTAAGGCACTGGTTGAGGACACCGAAAAACGGCTAAAGGAATATGACGACCTTCTGCCCGATACCGTGATAGTAAAGATAACCGATTTTACCACAAGCGGCATAATATTCTGGCTTGCCTACTCTACCCATACGGCGGATTATAGTGAGTTTATAGCGGTGAGGCAGCAGGTTAACTACATCTTTTTAGAGCTTGTGCACAGGCATGGGGTAGAGCTTACGGTGTTTAGAGGTTAGCAAGATAAATTTAAACTGGTTTAATATAGGAATAGCCCGATGCAGTGAATACTGTATCGGGCTATCTTGTGCTATAGTTTATTTTCTTTTAAGGTTTTAGCGAATGGTGCGAAAGCCTTTAAAAGTTTGTTATGGTGATGCGGGTGGTGTTAGCGTTAGTGTAATCGCCGCACCGGTTGCTACCTCGGTTCCTACCGCTA
>CAYJOX010000167.1:3344-4242 GCA_964371915.1 uncultured Oscillospiraceae bacterium | reverse complement strand
ATGGCCTTTTTCTAGCAGGGTGTTAATTAGCTCTATCATCTGGTCGATATGCTCGGTGGCACGTGGAACTATAGTCGGCTTTAGGCAGTTAAGGCCATCCCTATCGGCTATAAACTCCGCCTCGTAACGGCGTGCAACCTGCTCTACCGTTACCCCTTCCTCGATAGATTTTTTTATAAGTTTATCATCTATATCGGTAACATTAGAAACAAAGGTTACCTTGTTGCCGGTATACTCTAGGTAACGGCGAAGCACATCATACACTATTAAAGGCCTTGCGTTGCCTATATGGATAAAGTTATAGACGGTAGGGCCGCAGACATATATCTTATAGTGATTTTTTTCTATCGGCTCAAACTCATCCTTACTGCGAGTTAGGGTGTTAAATATCTTCATCTCTTAAAATCCTTTCCTACTTTTCGGCTAGATAAGCCCTTCCTTTATAGATATAGTCTATACCGGTGCCAAGTGTAACACCGGCAACAATCCACATGGCAACCCCTGTAATAAACTGTGCCGAAGGCACGGCTATTCCTATCTCCTGTATTACTAAAAACAGGAACCACATAAGGGTAACTAGTATCTGTAAAACCGTCTTAACCTTGCCGCCCATGTTAGCGGCAATAACCTCACCGTGGCTTGCCGCAACGGCACGCATTGCGGTTACCGCAAACTCCCTCGCAAATATTATTATTATCACAACCGCGTTTGTGTAATCCATTGCAAGCATATAGATAAATGCGGTGCTGGTTAGCAGTTTATCCGCTACCGGATCTAAAAACCTACCAAAATCGGTAACAAGATCAAGGCGGCGTGCCAGCATACCATCCAGCAGATCGGTAACCGAGGCTATTATATATACCGCCGTTGCAAAGGCAAAACGGTAGGGTATTGTCTC
>CAYJOX010000167.1:0-3334 GCA_964371915.1 uncultured Oscillospiraceae bacterium | reverse complement strand
CATGGAGAGTTTATTGGGAAGGTTCATCTGTAAGAGTTTCCTTTCGTCATATAGAGTTATGGGTTAATCGTTAGTCTTCAAGAACGTTGCCGATAAGATCATAACCTTCCACACCGGTTATCTGCAGCTCATAACGTTCGTATAACGGTAGCTGTGCATCCACTAAAATATAGTTATCTATCTCCGGTGCACAGAAACTATCCCTAAGCATTGTGCGGCCGGTTTTTTCGCAGATATCCTCGGCATAGGCACCCACTACCCTGCCAACCTTGGCAGAAAGCTTTTGCTGTAAAATATCGTACTGCGCCTGCATTATCTCCTTATGGCGCTTTTTCTTAACCGCCGAGGGTAGCTGATCCTTCATGGTTGCGGCCTCGGTATCCTCCTCTTTCGAGTAGGAGAAACAGCCAAGGTGGCTAAAATGTCCCTCCTTTACAAAACGTAAAAGCTGCTCGAAATCCTGCTCACTCTCCCCCGGGAAACCAACCATAACGGTTGTTCTTATCGCTATATCCGGCATTGCAAATTTCAAATTATTAATGGCAGAGTGTATAACCTGCGATCCACCTCTGCGGCGCATTGCCGATAGTACATTATCGCTTATATGCTGTATCGGCATATCTATATAGCGTGCAACCTTGGGTAGCCTTGCCATCGTCTTTATAAGTATATCGTCTATATTTTCGGGGTATGCATACATAATCCGTATACAGTCTATTCCGTCTATATCATGCAGGGCATCTAAAAGCTGTGGCAGTTCGCTTTTTCCTGTAATCTCCTTTTTATAGGCGGTTGTATCCTGCGCTACAAGTATTATCTCTTTCACCCCTGCCGCCGCA
Organism: uncultured Oscillospiraceae bacterium; assembly: GCA_964371915.1. GTDB lineage: Bacteria > Bacillota > Clostridia > Oscillospirales > Ruminococcaceae > CAYJBH01. Next base: position 2,495 of record CAYJOX010000167.1, on the reverse strand, counting down.
AGGCCTTTTGCCTCGTTTACAATCGCATCAAAATCCCTACTGCGCTGGCGGCCACGTATAAGCGGTATAGCACAGTAGCTACAGCGGTTATTACAGCCATCGGCTATCTTTAGGTAGCTATAGTGTGGCGGCGAAAGCAGTACACGCTCCCCCTCCTCACTCATCTTATTTATATCGGCGGTAAAGATACCACCCTCTCCCTGTGTTATCCTCTCGATAATATCGGCAATATCGGCATTGCAACCGGGGGTTACTACTGCATCCACCTCCGGAAGTTGCTTAATAATATCATCCTTATACCGCTGTGCAAGGCAACCTGTAACGATAATTTTCATCGCCGGATTATTCTCCCTCGCCTTTGCCAGCTGTAGTATATGCTCTATACTCTCCTGCTTTGCATCGGCAATAAAACCGCAGGTGTTAACAATAACTATCTCTGCACCGAAAAGCTCCGGCGAGAGGGTATGCCCACGCACAAATAACCTGCCGAGCATCCTCTCGGCATCCACCGTGTTTTTAGAGCAACCCAGCGGTACTAATGCTATCTTCATCCTTTATCCTTTCCCAAATTATGGGGTTAATCATAATCTTCCTGTATATCCTGTGTGGCGGCCCTTACCGCCTCATAAGAAAAGCCCCGCCTCAGTAGCGACATGGCAACCTTTTTATGCTCGCCTGCGGCTATTCTTGATGCATATTTTTTTGTAAGCTGGCTCTCTATTATCTCGGCTTCGTCTATATCTGCCGTGAGGCTCTCTATAATTTCACGCTCTATCCCTGCCTGGCGTAGCTTACCACAAATCTCCTTTTTGGATTTTCCACCCCTAATATAGCTTTCGGTTCGAAGCCGAGCGATATGCTCCTCATCTATATAACCGCTATCTAAAAGGTATAAAACCGCCTCCTGTGCCTCATCTTTACTAAATGTTCGGCAGAGCTTATCGGTAAGCTCCTTGCAGGTATGATCCCTCATCGATAAAAACAAAAAAGCCTTTTCTGTTGCCTTTCCCATCTGCACCTCTTACTATCTGATAGATTATATCACAATAACAAGTTTTATGCAATATTTTCTATGATACAATGTTATACTGCGGCAGTACCGCAGGGTGAGATTTTATGCTATCATAGGCTAGGAATACCTCTGCTACAAGCTCACCCAGTTCGTAGCCGTTAGAGCCGTTTTCCACTACGGCGGCCACCGCTATCTCCGGATTATCGGCAGGGCCAAAGGCGATAATCGTTGCATCATAATTGCCGTTCGCCGCCTGCGGTGTGCCGGTTTTGGTAGCAACGCTGTAGGGTAGCTGTGCAAGATAATCGGCCGCCTGAAAGGTGGTGGATGCCGCTACCATACCATCCTTAATCGTCTCGTAGGCGGGGCTATCCAGCATCACGGTAGTATCGGCCCGGGGCTGTGTCTGTGTTACCAGCTGTGCGGTAGGCACCCTGCCGTTTGTTGCAAGGGTGGAGGCATATACCGCCATCTGCACCGGTGTTACCGATATATCACCCTGCCCTATAGCCGCCTGAACAACATCGCCAACAAACCAATCCTCCCCCTTTGCCTCACGGTTTTCCGGTGTGGATAGTAGGCCGGTGGCCTCCGGAATTTCAAGGCCGGTGGTGCGCCCCATGCCCATGGCAAGTGCAGTTTCGGAGAATGCATAGATGCCGAGCCTACTGCCCATCTCATAAAAATATACGTTACAGCTATACTGTAAGGCACGGTGCATGTTTACACTTCGGTGTACACCGGTACAGCCCGGGGTAAACCCAACATCGGAGTAGTGGGAGTAGCTACCGGTACAGTAGACGGTATCGATAGGGGACACAACCCCGTTATTAATCGCCGTCACCCCTACAAGCGGTTTGAATACCGAGCCGGGGCGGTATAGGCCGGAAAAGGCACGGTTGAACAGTGGGTTTTGCGGGTCGTTTGCAAGGGTATCGTACTGTAGGTTATACAGGTTTAGATCATAGCTTGGCTCGGTTGCAGCCGCCAGAATATCACCGGTATTAACATCCATAACGACCACCGCACCGGCATAAACATCCCCTACCTGCTCGTCGAGCCGCCCTATAACCTGCTGTAGGGCATCGGTAGTTGCCTGCTGTAGGCGGCTGTCTATCGTTAGGGTTATAGTGTCGCCCGGCTGTACCGGTTCTATTATAGTCTGGGTCTGCATATCGCCGCTAAGGCTGCGCTCTATCACCCATTCGCCCTCGCTCCCCTTTAGCTGCTCCTCAAACGCCTTTTCTATTCCATCCCTGCCGAGGGTATCGTCCAGCTCATAACCCTGCCCGCTTAGCTGTTCATACTCCTCGGCATATATCGGGCCTACACTACCAAGGATATGCGGCATTAAATCGCCATCTGTTACCACCCTGCTGGACGCCTCCTGTATGCTTACACCGGTAAGCTTATAGCTGTTCTCCGATACACGGTGCAGTAGGTCCTGCGGTATATCCTGTGCAAAAACATAGGGGGTGATATA
>CAYJOX010000166.1:0-4254 GCA_964371915.1 uncultured Oscillospiraceae bacterium | reverse complement strand
CTGTAATGCAAAAAACCGCAAAAAATTTGCGCACCGATATATCTAATAAAATAAATCGATTACCGATGGGGTATTTCTCCAAAAACTCAAAGGGAGATGTTTTATCAAGAGTTACAAACGATGTTGATACCGTGGGGCAAACTCTTTCACAGTCTATGGGCACGTTTATCTCTGCCGTTACCCTGTTGCTGGGCTCGGTTATAATGATGTTTATAACAAATGTAAGCCTAACTATAACAGCTATACTATCGGTCGCTATCGGCTTTGTGTTTATGATGGTTGTTATGAAGAGCTCACAAACGCATTTTAAAAGCCAACAAAAGCACCTAGGGCAAATTAATGGGCATATAGAGGAGATGTATGCGGGGCACACCGTTGTAAAGGCTTACAACGGTGAAGAAAAAGCCATTGAGATATTTAACGCTACAAACAAAGAGCTAAAGGCAAGCTCTTTTAAGGCACAGGCTCTATCCGGCCTTATGATGCCTATGATGACCTTTATAGGCAATTTTGGATACGTTTGTGTTTGTATTGTAGGTGCACTGCTTGCCTTAAACGGGAGCATAAGCTTTGGTATTATTGTCGCTTTTATAGTTTATATCAGGCTTTTTACGCAACCGCTCGGGCAGATAGCACAGTCTATGCAAAATCTACAGTCGGGCACGGCTGCCGCCGAGAGAGTCTTTGACTTTTTAGAGGAGGCCGAAATGAGCAGTGAGGAAGGTAAGGTTAAGGAGCTTATAGATATTAAAGGTGACATTGAGTTTAAAAACGTTAGGTTTGGTTACGATGAGGGCAAAACAATTATCAACGATTTTAGCGCAAAGGCAACAAGTGGGCAAAAAATTGCAATTGTAGGCCCCACAGGAGCGGGTAAAACCACTATGGTGAACTTGCTAATGAGATTTTACGAGATTAACTCGGGTGATATCTTAATAGATAATGTGTCAATTAAGGATGTGAAGCGTGAAGATGTACACTCTAAGTTTAGTATGGTGTTACAAGACACCTGGATTTTCGAGGGGACACTGCGTGAAAACCTTGTCTACGCTACCGAGAATGTAGATGAAGAAACTTTAATAGGTGCTACAAAGGCGGTTGGGCTTTATCATTTTGTAAAAACCTTAGAGGACGGTTACGACACAATTCTTAACGATAAACTAGAGCTTTCTCAAGGCCAAAAGCAACAGATCACTATTGCAAGGGCCATGATTGCCGATAAACCTATGCTCATTCTTGACGAGGCGACCTCCTCTATAGACACAAGGACAGAGCTACAAATTCAAAACGCTATGGATGAGCTTATGAAGAACAGAACCTCCTTTGTTATAGCGCATAGGCTTTCAACCATTAAGAACTCCGATTTAATCTTGGTTATGAAAGATGGAGACGTTATTGAAACAGGCAATCATGAAGAGCTTCTTGCTAAAAAAGGTTTTTATGCCGAGCTTTATAATTCTCAGTTCGATAGTGTGGCCTAACTGCACTGTGTTTCCAATAAATTCCTTTTGGAAAAATTTTACAGGGGGCTGAGAAAAGCCGCTTAGTAATCTAGATGAAAGATTTTGTGTACAATAGATAACTAGTTAAACGGGGATATCTGCTTATTCCCAAATAGACATTGTCAGGCAGTTAGCAAGACCGGTAGTAATTCAGCTTTAAGAGGGTAAATCGCGAAGATTTGCCCTCTTGTTCTATGCCGTTTATGTAGGTGACCCATGGCAGAAAATAACCTTTACAAGGATTATAGTTATAAAGGCTTATACCTAAAACCCCTGGCTTTTCCTGGCAATGTATAGCATAATTAACATGCTGTGCGTTGCCACCCAGAGCATACGAGAAAGAGAGGGTAAGGCTTGGGTTTGCAAAATTAATTAAAACGTAGTATAATTTTTTCAGTCGAAAACAATATGGAGGAGAGGGAATGAGTTTTTCACCGAACAACCCTGATTTATTTATTCTTGTTGCAATTGTAATAGCCTTTGTAATTGCACAATCGGTATTTTTTACCGTAAGGGCATGGCGCAGAGGTAAAAGCCTTGGAATTTCTGCCGACACCATGAGGAGGGCTGTTGCCTCTAGTGCAGTGTTCAGCATTGCACCGGCACTCTCAATATTGCTAGGCATATTTTCCCTTTCAAAATTCCTGGGTTTTGCCCTTCCATGGCTACGCCTTTCGGTGATTGGGGCAATTACCTATGAACTGCCTGCCGCCTCTGCTGCGGCCGCCGCAACCGGTACAAGTATGAGCGAAACGGTTACCGACCCTACGGTGTTTGCAGTTATAGCATGGGTTATGACACTGGGGATTATTCCAAGCCTTATACTTGTGCCTATCTTCGGTAAAAAAATCGAGGGCGGCCTTATAAAACTTAAAAACAAGGATAGCCGTTGGGGTGGTATTTTTATGGATGCGCTTTTCCTTGGCATGATATCGGCATTTCTCGGTATGATATTTGCCGATGTTGGTGAAGGGCTTCGCGGCTGGATACCGGTTTTTGTCATGCTTTCAAGCTCAATCTTGATGATTATATGTGGTGTATTTGTAAAGAAGCATGAGATCAGGTGGGTTAAAGATTTTGCAATGCCCATTAGCATGATAGGCTCTATGATTCTTGCCATACCGATAACCGCTTTAGTTAACACACTTACAGTTTAAAGGAGGGGTAGTTATGAAAAATAAATCGTTTGAGGATGCTACACACTTTTACGGGAGAGTGTGGATGTTCTGTGCATTTTTGCTGATAGTCTCGGTTCCGATTTACATCTGTGTCAGGTACGACGCATGGCCGCCGATAACCTCGGTGCTTTCGGGGTTGTTAGGAGTAGCACCTATATTCTGGACAGTTGCAGTTATTGAGGTGATTACCTACGTTCCCATGCTCGGTGCAAGCGGATCCTATCTCGGGTTTGTTACCGGCAATCTCACAAATTTAAAGCTGCCCGCCTCTCTCGGTGCGATGGACTCCGCAAAGGTTAAGGCGGGTACGCCGGAGGGAGATGTTATCTCCACCATTGCAATCGGCGTTTCCTCCATAACCACTACGTTGGTGTTAGCCGTTGGTGTGCTTCTTCTCGCACAGATTGAACCGCTGCTTCAATCACCTTTTTTGAAGCCTGCATTTGAAAACATACTGCCCTCCCTTTTTGGTGGGCTTGCCGTTGTGTTTATTTCCAAAAGCTGGAAAATAGCTATGCCGCCCATGATCTTTATGCTTGTTTTGTTTATTGCGGTGCCGTCTCTTGCCGGCTCGGTTTCGGTTTTTGTTCCTGTAGGCTCGATAATTGCACTTGTCGGCGCAAGGATAATGTATAAAAAGGGAATACTTTAAAGGGGATTGGAAATGTTGATAGCTGTGTTTGCAATAGTTACCGCTCTTGTTTTAGTTTTAATTATAAGAGCATTGTTATTTACGCCGAAGAAACAGGCAGTAGTGGAGACTGCGGATATTAAGGTGGACGAAGAAAAAGCCTGCGACAATCTTCGGGAGATGATTAGGTGCAGGACGGTGTTTGATGGCGAATGCTATTGCGAGTTTGATAAATTTAGACGCCTATTGACCGAGCGATACCCCAATATTGCATCCAATTGTGAGCGTAAACGTTTCGATAAAACCGCCGTGCTCTATCGGTGGAGGGGCAAAAGTGCCGAAAATCCTACCGTGCTTATGTCTCACTACGATGTTGTGCCGGCACAGCAAGAGCAGTGGTCTAGAGATGCTTTTGCAGCAGAGCTTAGCAACGGAATAATATGGGGGCGGGGCACACTTGATACCAAGGCAACCCTCTGTGCTATCATGGAGTCTGCGGATAGGTTGATCGGTGAGGGATTTGTTCCTAATAACGACATATATCTTGCCTTCTCAGGGGATGAGGAAATAGCGGGGAACGGGCAGCCCTCGATTGTGGAATACTTTAAGCAACAAAATATTAGGCCTGCACTTGTACTAGACGAGGGTGGTGCCGTTATGTCCAACGTTTTCCCGGGTGTAGGCGGAAAATCTGCCCTTATCGGGATATCGGAGAAGGGGCAGCTTAATGTAAATATCACGGCAAAATCTAAGGGAGGGCATGCATCCTCTCCTCCTCGCAGAACTCCGATTACCGACCTTGCGGCGGCAGTTACCTCGATACAAAAACATCCTTTTAAGTTTAGGCTAAACCCTGCAACCCGTGCTATGTTTGATACGCTTGGAAGACATTCGAGCTTTAGCTACAGAATTATCTTTGCAAATCTGTGGCTGTTCTCGCCGT
>CAYJOX010000165.1:0-4282 GCA_964371915.1 uncultured Oscillospiraceae bacterium | reverse complement strand
GATGGCGTTCCACATCTGGATGGTGGCATCTCCGACCCTATACCGCTACAATACTCTTTAGATGCCGGAAACGAAAAGAATATAGTAGTTTTAACAAGGCCGGAAGGGTATTCTAAAAAGCCTTCGGGTAGGGCAAGCTCGGTTGTAGGTAGATTAAAATACAAGCACTACCCGAACCTGCTTAAAACAGCCGCTAGGAGGAGCATGGTATACAACAGGCAGCTTGAACTTGTAGAGAGTGAGCGTCAGCTTGGCAATGCTTTCGTTTTACGCCCACTAACCGGCTGTGATGTAGAGCGCACCGAGCAAAACCCTGTAAAACTTATGAACCTTTACAGGGCCGGTTATCTTGATTGCCAGAAAAACATTCCCGCAATCATAGAGTTTATTAAGGAGTAGTATGGGTGTATTAGAAAATTATGTAAAAGGCTTTGGCGATAAGACGGTTGCATTTATAGGTGCAGGTGTTGCCCACCGCCATCTTATTCCGCTTTTTGCCTCCTACGGCGCAAAGGTTGTACTCTGTGACAAAAAAAACGGGATAGACGGCGTAGACCTAACCGGTGTACATTGCCACCTTGGGGAGAACTATCTGGACGGGCTTGATACTGCCGATATAATATTCAGGACACCGGGCTTTATGTATACCGAGCCTGCAATTCAGGCGGCAATAAAGCGCGGGGCGATTGTAACGAGCGAGATCGAGGCCTTTTTAGAGCTCTGCCCGGCAAAGATATATGCAGTTACCGGTTCGGACGGAAAGACTACCACGACAAGCCTTATAGCAGATATGCTGAAAAAGGCGGGAAAGACGGTTCATATGGGCGGTAATATCGGCCGTGCCATGCTACCTATTATAGACGAGGTTGATAGCACCGATGTTGTTGTCTGCGAGCTTTCCAGCTTCCAGCTTATGTCGATGCACCACAGGGTAGATGTTGCCGTGGTTACGAACATAACCCCAAACCATCTCGATCACCATGCAGACATGAACGAATACATAGAGGCAAAGCGCAACATATTAAGCTACCAGCAAAAGGGTGGTGTTGCAGTTTTAGGGCATGATAACGAGCTTTCCCGTAGCTTTGCGGAGTCGGCCGTAGGGCAGGTGAGGTTTTTCTCTATTAAAGCACCTCTTTCTAATGGCGGTTATCTAAAGGATGAGGTTTTAACGCTTTGCATAGGCGAGGTTAAGAAAGCCATCATACCGGCAGGGGATGTAAAGCTACCGGGGCGGCACAACATAGAAAACCTACTTGCGGCCTTTACGGCGGTATATGGCGATGTGCCGTTCGATGTTATGCAGGACACCGCAAGAGAATTTTCCTGAGTAGAGCACCGCATAGAGTTTGTGCGTGAGGTAGGCGGAGTAAGATATTATAACGATTCGATAGCCTCATCTCCTACAAGGGTTATTGCCGGCCTGCGTGCATTCAAACAAAAGCTTATAGTTATAGCCGGAGGGTATGATAAAAAGATCCCATATGCACCGCTCGCCCCCGAGCTTATACAGCATACAAAGGCGGTTGTTCTCATGGGGCAGACAGGGCCGTTTATCGAGGAGGCGTTATTAGCCCACCCCGGCTATGATGCACAAAAACTGCCTATCTATAAGGCAGATAGCATGGAGCAGGCGGTAGCCACCGCGGCCGAGGTTGCACAGGCAGGGGACATTATTACCCTTTCGCCCGCCTCTGCAAGCTTTGATTTCTATGATAACTTTGAGAAGCGTGGAGAACATTTTAAGGAGATAGTTAACTCGTTATGAAATTCAACTTCAGCGATGAAATTTTAAATATCGATTCCAAGGTAAAGGGGATGGTAGCGGGTGCATTTGCAGCGGCCGAGGAGATTAAAGGCACAAATCAGGAAAGAATGTTGCGTGCCTTTGTCGAAAACCGTGTATCCACATCACACCTTACAGGCACAACCGGCTACGGGTATGACGATATTGGCCGAGATACCCTAGATAGGGTATTTGCCGATGTAGTGGGTGCCGAGGCCGCAATATTCAGGCACAGCTTTGCCTCCGGAACACATGCTATCTCGGTTGCACTTTTTGGCCTGCTTCGCCCGGGCGATACCCTGCTTTACGCCACAGGGCGGCCATACGATACCCTACATAAGGTTATAGGAAAAAAGGGGGATGGAACCGGTTCGCTTCTAGATTTTGGTATCCTTTATGAGGAGATACCGATGCTGGCACAGGGGGTGGATATTGAGGCGATTAAAAAACGCTGTGCAAAGGGTGGTGTAAAGGTTGTTGCCCTGCAGCGTAGCTGTGGCTATGCCGATAGGGTTTCGCTTACTATAGAACAGCTGGGCGAGATAATAACACAGATAAAATCTATAAACAAGGATATTATAGTGTTTGTAGATAACTGTTATGGCGAGTTTGTGCAGGAGCGTGAGCCTACGATGGTAGGGGCCGACCTTATGGCAGGCTCACTCATAAAAAATGCAGGGGGCGGAATAGCCTCCACCGGAGGGTATATTGCCGGCAGAGAAGACCTAGTAGAGCAGGCGGCCTACCGCCTAACCGTTCCCGGAATCGGTAGCGAGATAGGCTCTACCGGCTCTGCACTTAGAGAGCTTTTTCTCGGGCTGTATTTTGCGCCGGGTGTTGTATGCGAGGCGGTTAAGACTGCCATCTATGCCGGCTGTATGTTTAGCAGTATAGGCATGGTAACAAGGCCGGAATATAATGCTAAACGTGCCGATATACTCACCTCTATCGATACGGAGGATGCTCATAAACTCTCGGCACTGTGTATAGCAATACAGTCCGCCTCACCGGTGGATAGCTATGTTCAACCGGTAAGTGCGCCCATGCCGGGATATGACGATGAGGTTATTATGGCGGCCGGAGCCTTTACCGCCGGAAGTAGCATAGAGCTATCCTGTGATGGGCCGATGAGGGAACCCTATACCGCATTTTTACAGGGTGGGCTGAATTTTGCGGCATCCCGGCTTGCAATCCTTAACGCTGTACATAAAATACAAAAGGTATAATTAATAAAAATTATACCCACGGAAATAAAACTAGTTGTCGAAATAGCTAAATAAGTTACACCGCATCTCTAATTAAAACACGCTACCGTAAAATTTATTGTAACTATATTGTAATTTAATGTATATCATGTATAATTTAGTTAGTGATACCGAAAGTTTTACAGTTAGTTTTTATCTAAGAGAGGAGCGTAAAAATTTGGACAAGTATTTTAAGATTACCGAGCGTGGCTCTACCACCAAGACAGAGATTATTGCCGGCCTAACCACCTTTTTTGCTATGGCATATATCGTGGTTACAAACCCTAATCAGGTTGTTGGTTTTAGCCACCTTGCCGAGGGAGCCGACCCAATTTTCCAGCAGATATGGAATACAGTCTATGTAGGTTCTGCCCTAGTTGCGGTGCTCGGAACCCTGCTTATGGCACTGTATGCAAAGATGCCGTTTGCTCAGGCATGTGGAATGGGGCTAAACTCCTTCTTCTTTGTATCCTTTATACTACCGCAGATAATAAGTGGTGGGGATGTGCTACAGGGGTACAGAGCCGGCCTTGTAATTATACTTGTATCCGGAATTGTGTTTTTAATACTTACCGTCACCGGTGCAAGAGCCATGATAGCCAAGGCATTGCCGGATTGCCTAAAAAAGGCAATTCCCGCCGGTATAGGACTTTTCATAGCATTTATCGGTTTTCAGAATGCCGGCATAGTGCAGGATAACCCCTATGTACTGGTTCAGTTCGTAGATATCCATGGTGCGCTAATAAGCGAGGAGGGCATTGTTACGGCAATCCCTGCACTACTATCGCTACTTGGGCTTGTATTAATAGCCATACTTGAAAAGTTTAAGGTTAAAGGCTCGGTACTTATCGCCATAGTTGCCATCGCCGTTATCTACTACCCGTTAACCGGCTCTACCCCATCGTTTGATATGGGTCAGGTAGGGCAATCGTTCAGCGATTTTGCAACTGTAGGCCTTGCGGCAGTATTTGATCCTACATCATGGAGCAATGCATTTGCAAGCCCGATGATAGGCGGCGCAGTATCTGCCATACTACTAATAATTACCTTCTGTATAGTTGATATGTTTGATACTATCGGTACACTATACGGCACCGCCGCACAGGCAGATATGCTGGATGAAAACGGCGACCCGATAAATATGACAAAATGTATGACCTGTGACTCGGTAGCTACGGTAGCCGGTGCTATAAGCGGTACATCTACCTGTACAACCTTTGTGGAGGCGGCAGCAGGGGTTTCGGCAGGCGGA
>CAYJOX010000164.1:0-4290 GCA_964371915.1 uncultured Oscillospiraceae bacterium | reverse complement strand
AAAGGTTATGGGTGTTGATGCAAACACATTATTATACCAGGTACCGGGAGGTATGTTATCCAACCTTATTAGCCAGCTGAAAGAGGCCGGCAAATCGGATAAGTTTGAAGATGTTCTTAAAGAGATTCCACGTGTACGTGAGGAAAGTGGTCTTGTTCCACTTGTTACGCCTACATCGCAGATTGTTGGTACTCAGGCTGTTTTCAACGTAATTTTAGGTGAGCGCTATAAGACTGTTACAAAAGAGTTTAAGGCAATGGTTAAGGGCGAGTATGGTAAGACACCAGCCCCAATCTCTCCTGAATTCTTAAAGAAAATTCTTGGTGATGAAGAGCCGATTACCTGTAGGCCTGCCGATCTACTGACAGATGAGCTTGATAAGCTTAAGTCAGAGGCTGCAAAATGGTCTAGGCAGGATGAGGATGTGCTAACCTATGCACAGTTCCCGCAGATAGCCGAAAAATTCTTTACAAGCCGTAACAACAAGATTGTTGGTGTAGATGCAGACCATGCAGATACAACTAAGAAAAGCCATATAGTATAAATTTTAAATTAGAGATCACCGGCTATGAGTATAAATAACTCACAGCCGGTGATTTTTATTATTAAGCAATTAAGAAATAATTTAAATAATTATACCTATATACCAAAATGAATAATATAGCTATCTTGCTCTATGGCAGATTGAAACAGGATGTTTAGTTCGTTAAGCATTTCACCGCCATATTTTTTAAATATTTCTAAACATTCATTTGCGCAGGAAGGTGCGATAAGTGTAATCCCGTAATATACAAGCCCGTATTCCTGTCTATCGGTTGAGTGCCAAAAAAATCTTACCATGTTTAACTTTGGTACAATTGTATCTAAGATATCATCATCAACAGCAGTTACAACTGAATAGTTATAAGGTTCATAACTATCATAAACTTTATCACCACTAGGTGGGTAATCCATTATAGCAAACTCATGTAGTGCTGGCATCTTAACTTCGAATAATATTGGGACGCATCTATTAATATATGTTTTATAGTGTGTAAAATGATATATATCGGCAGATATCCATAATGTTAGAGCCTGCTGTAAAATCAAACTTTACCTTTCCAAGGCCGGAGAACCATAGCTCAAGCTCACTATCAAGATCAAAGGTGCCACCTGTCTCCACAGAATATGCCTGAATTTTAGAATAGGGTAGGGATGAATAGTCCTTTTTCTTACCGGTAATTCCCTGAACATTTATGGCAATAATTCTTTTAGTGGTAAATACAACACCATCCCTCATGGATTTGTAGCTGGATAAAATTGTCTCCCCCTCGATAAACATTGGGGTAATCATTGCGGCATATTCTGCATCGTTAACACGTTTTAGCTTTACAAAACTTGAGTTGTTAAAATCTATCATACTAAACCTCGTTATTGTTTTTGTATATTTTAACACAGCTTGCTAGATTCTCGCAAGGAATCTGTTGACAGATAAATATATAATATCTACATTACAGGCAGTGAGATGTATTATAATCTTAACTAGATCACGCGACGACTCTATTCCGATAGCTTTAATGTTTGCACAGCTGCAACGGCTATGTTTTGCATTGTTTCTAGATCAATATCACCGCTTGTCGTAACAGTAAGATGTATTTTTTCTTGCGTTTCATGAACGGTGAGGAGGGTTGTTGCTAAAGCACCACCACCTTCTACTATCTTAAATATATCCATAGAATAGCTAATAATATCGCCGTCAGCCTCTAAGCCTATGGCCTTATCTTCAAACTCAGCGTAATAACCATGCAGCTCATCGGTGGTAATAACCTTAGATGCTCTAAAATTATATTCTATATCGTTAACGGTGAAATTTACCTGGGTAGCATCATCGTTTAATATGCTATAGTGAATATTATCGGCACCATCTGGCGCATCTATATAATAATCAAAACTTTGTAAAAACTCAGAAGCCTGTGATATATCAACTATAGGGCTTACAACTGATGCTCCGGGGGTTTCGTTATTACCTCCACATCCGGATGAAAAAGTAATAGCTAAAATTACTAATAATAAACTTTTAATCATTATTAACCTCGTTTTTGAATAGCATTATTTTAACATATCAATGTTAGGGGAGTCAAATAGATAGCAGATAAAATCTCAGGCAAAGATATACTCTTGACATAATGTAAAAATATGGGCATAATATGTTTGCAGGTAATAGGAGGTGGAGTGTTATGGAAAAAAGTTATATAGCCATTGATTTAAAATCTTTTTATGCCTCGGTTGAGTGTATTGAGCGTGGGTTTGATCCGATGATTACCAATCTTGTTGTTGCCGATGCTACAAAAACATCAAAAACCATCTGCCTTGCCGTTACGCCTACCCTAAAGTCCTATGGACTTTCAGGGCGCTCAAGGCTTTTTGAAGTTGAGCAAAAAATAAAGGAGGAAAATTTTAAAAGACTTAACAAAATTTCAAACCGATGCTTTGAAGGCTCCTCTTTCAATGATACTGAACTTAAAAATAATCAAAAATTACAGATCGATTTCTATATTGCGCCGCCTCAGATGGCTAAATATATTGAATTTAGTAATGAAATATATAAAGTGTATCTTAAATATATTGCACCGGAGGATATGCACGGATACTCTATCGATGAAGTTTTTATAGATGCAACTAACTATCTTAGTACCTATAAAATGAGTGCTATTAACATCGCAAAAACTATAGTAGGGGATGTACTAAAAACAACCGGCATAACATCGGTGGCGGGGGTCGGGACAAACCTGTATCTTAGTAAAATTGCAATGGATATTATGGCGAAGAGAACAACACCGGATGAAAACGGATTTAGAGTTGCTTACCTAGATGAGATGCTATATAAAAGGAAGCTATGGGAACACAAGCCACTTACAGACTTTTGGCGAATTGGAAAAGGATATATGAAGAAACTTGAACAGCATGGATTGTATACTATGGGGGATATAGCAAGGTGCTCGGTTGGTACAGAGAAAGAGTATTATAATGAAGATCTTTTGTATAAATTATTTGGTGTTAATGCGGAGCTTCTAATAGACCATGCATGGGGATACGAGCCATGTACGCTTGAACATGTGAAATGTTATAAATCAGAATCAAATAGTATAAGTTCGGGGCAGGTTTTGCAAAAACCCTACAACTTTGAGGATACAAAGCTTGTAGTCCGGGAGATGGCAGAGCTTCTTGTACTTGATTTAGTTGTAAAGGGGTTAGTTACGGATCAAATAGTCTTAACTATAGGATATGATGTTGAAAATATTAAAGAAGGGTTCAACGGAGAGATAAAAATAGATAGTTATGGCAGGAAAATTCCGAAACATGTACATGGTACGCAAAATTTGAAGGACTACACCTCCTCTGCAAAGATAATTGTTGATGCAACAATGCAACTTTGTGAGCGTATTTTAAACTCACAGCTACTTTCACGAAGAATTAACATTGTGGCAGAACATGTTGTTTTAGAAGATGATATACAAAAAAAGTTAGAATATGAGCAGCTTGACCTATTTAGCGATAATGATAAAAGTGATTCTGACGATAAAGTTTTGCTTAAAGAACGAAGCCGACAACTTGCTATAGTAAAAATACAAAAGAAGTATGGAAAAAATGCAATTTTAAAGGGAATGAATCTAAAAAAAGGCGCCACAGCAAAGGAGCGTAACGAGACGATTGGAGGGCATAAGGCATGAGTTATGACGATATTATCAATCTAACACGCCCTAAATCCAAAAAACATACCCCTATGTCGATGCAGGACCGTGCAGCACAGTTTGCCCCCTTTGCAGCCTTAACAGGGCACAAAGACTCTATTTTAGAAACCGCAAGGCAAACAGAACGACAGTTGTTATTAGACGACCATGAAAAAGAAATAATAAGCCAAAAGCTCACTGAGCTATGTAACAGCAACAACAGGGGTATGATGATATCAATCACCTATTTTGTACCGGATGAAAAAAAGGCAGGGGGAGAATATATTACTAGCCGAGGAATAGTAAAAAAGTTTAACATATATGAAAGAACAATATTATTTGACAATGGTAATCTGATAGATATTGATGCTATAGTAAATTTAGAGTTATAAATATTAAATTTTAAATTATGCTTGCAATTTAGCCCTTTATAGTGTAAAATATATTAGCATGCTATTTAATTATTACTAAATTCTCACGCAAAGTTCCCGCGTTTTTCCGATGGGCTTTCGTGGAATATAATACATGGAGACGTATCGAAGTGGTCATAACGAGCCTGACTCGAAATCATGTGATACGC